>CBDTZM010000416.1:0-2924 GCA_965364915.1 uncultured Pseudomonadales bacterium
CCACTGGGGATTTTCGTCATAGGCTTTGTCGGGGTTTTCGACCGGGCGGCCGGTCTCCATATCCACATGGGTTGCCCAGGTCACCGTCGCAAAGGGATGGGCGCGCAGCAACTCGCCGTTTTCTCGATCGATCACGTAGAAGAAGCCGTTCTTTGGCGCCTGCATCAGCACCTTGCGCATGCGGCCATCCACTTCCAGATCGGCCAGCATCATGTCCTGCACCGCGGTGTAGTCCCAGTTGTCGCCAGGCGTGGTCTGGTAGTACCACTTCATCCGACCGGTGTCCGGATCCAGTGCCACGATCGAAGCGAGAAACAGGTTGTCTCCACCGCCGGGCGAACGGATCACCCGGGTCCAGGGAGATCCGTTGCCCACACCCAGATACAGGGAGTGCAGATCGGGATCGTAGACGATGGAGTTCCACACCGTGCCGCCGCCGCCGATTTCCCACCAGGCACCGCCTTTCCAGGTCTCGGCTGCTAGCTCCAACTCTGGGTGCTCAAACGGCTGTGACGGGTCTCCCGGCACTGTAAAGAAGCGCCAAACCTGGTCACCCGTTTCCGCGTCGTACGCCGTCACGTAGCCGCGCACACCGTACTCAGCGCCACCATTGCCGATATAAATCTTGCCGGCCGCAGCACGGGGCGCGCCGGTGACCGTGTATTCACGCGTTCGGTCGATGATCGTGTCGACTTCCCATACCTCTGCGCCGGTTGCCGCATCGAGAGCCAACAAGCGTCCGTCCAGCGTCGCGATATAGACGCGCCCGCGGTAGACGGCCAAACCCCGGCTGACCACGCCGCAACACGCTTCACGAGCGGTTGCGCCCGGTACTTCCGGGTCGTACGTCCAGATCTCATCCCCGGTTACGGCGTCTAACGCATACGTGATGTTCCACGGTGTCGAAAAGTACATGACCCCGTCGACGATCAACGGCGTCGCCTCGACCTTGTGCGGGGTGTTCAATTCTTTGGTCCATGCGACACCGAGCCCGGATACGGTTGTCTGATTGATCTGATCCAACGGTGAGAAGCGCTGTTCTTCGTACGTACGGCCGTAGGTCAACCAAGCACCCGGGTCGTCGATGTCCGCGCGGTTGATGCGCTCATCGTCGACCATTCCCGCAAGCTCCGCCGGTTCTTCGGCAGGCGGCGCAACCGGCTCTGGTGTCGACGTCGGCCAGAAGAGCCACGCGACGACGGCGAGTGCAATGACGATCGCGAGTATTGCGGCCGTCGAAATTCCTCGATTTTTTATGTTCACCTGTACCCTCCTAATCGCCGCTATGGTTCTCTGCAAGGCGTTCCTGCAAGCGCGCCGCGCCCAGAATGCTCTGCATGCTGTAGTTGTGTTCGTGACACGCATACTCGTACACGACTTTGTCCGTACGGCGCATAGTGGTGGCCATCGTCCAGCTAGACACGAACGTTGCCGGGTCATCGACGGTAAGCTCGTAGTGCAGACGCGTTCGATCTACCAGCGTGAACCTCTCACTCAACACCACGTTGCGTCCGATGCCGGCGATGCCGAACTCGTTGCGAAATCCCCGAGATTCGACAACGAGGGTATCGCCATCCCACAATGCCCGCGAGTTGCCGTTCCACTGCCGGAGATGCGCAGGAAGATGCGCCCGGCCATCCAACGGCACGATCCGCGCATCGTGAATGAACTCGGTCAACAGCGCAACGTGATCGCGTGTTTGAAACAGGTGTAAATAATTGCTTTCGGGGCCACTCAGTATCGGGGGATTCTCTCCGGTGATACATCGCTCGCTTGCATCCAAGGCTTCGGGACCATGATAGGACATGCGTTCCTCGTTCCGTGCATCCCACCGTGCCTGGGCAGCACTCGTCATGTCTGGAATCTTGCCGTTAGATGGATTGATGATCCGCGATGTTCGTAGGTCTTCCTCTAGGGCGTCACCATATTCCTCCCACACCTCCTGACCATCCACGCCTTCAGATGCTTGGAACTGTCGGTCGACGAATTGCTGAAAGTTCGCGACAAAATTACGCGCTTGTTGCGGCGTGAAGTGGGATTTATCGGCGAACGCTTCCGGACGCTCCAACGGCGTCAGCGAGCCAAAATTCCAAAACCCGTTGAGATCCGGCGCACCCCAAGGGGTTCGAGGTAGCTGCTGGTGGTCCGCCGGCACGCTGACGCCTGCGACCACCAGCAACACGGCGAGCATGGACAATCGCGACATACAGACTTCGCTACTGTTCGTCGGCGGCTGTTTCCGCCGCCAGGCGTTCCTGCAAGCGCGCACCGCGTAGAATGCCTTGCATGCTGTAGTTGTGTTCGTGACATGCGTATTCGTACACGACTTTGTCGGTACGGTGCACGGTTGTCCGCGCTGTCCAGCTCGTCACGAACGTTTCAGGATCGTCGACAGTGAACTCGTAGCTCATCGTGTTCGGGCCGGTCAGCGTGAATCTTTCCGTCAACTGCATGTCGCTTCCCCAGCCTCTGAATCCAAGAACGTCACGAAAGCGCTCGGACTCGACCACCAACGTATCGCCTTCCCAATGAGCGCGGGCATCGCCCCGCCATTGACGGACGTGCTGAGGGATGTGCGGCCGGCCGTCCAGCGGCGCAACGCGCACGTCATTGATGTACTCAGTCAGAACCGCGACGTGATCAGGCGTTTGAAAAAGATGCATGTAGTTATTATCGGGGGCGGGCATCAAGGGCGGGGTCTCGCCGACGATGCACCGTTCACCGGCTGCAAGCGCCTCCGGGCCCCTATACTGCATTCGCTCCGCACCTCGCGCTTCCATTTTCGCTAGGCCCGCGGCGGTCATATCGGGCAGTTTGCCGTTCGGTGGATCGACGATGAGCGAGGTTCTGAGATCCGGTTCAAGCCCTAACCCGAACTCGAGCCACAGGTCCGACGCCAGATGCAGGATCTCGGCGAGATCGCC
>CBDTZM010000417.1:0-2913 GCA_965364915.1 uncultured Pseudomonadales bacterium
CATTATCAGAACTTGCGTGACGAGCAGTTGACCGACTACTACCACTACACGATCTTTCCTAACTTTGCGGTCTCCGTCACCGCAGACGGTTTCCACTTTCTGCGCTCGACACCCCACCCAACCGATCCCGAGAAGTGCATTTTCGACAATTGGTTTTATGCCACCGACCCGGAAGGCGAAACACGCCCAGTCGGCACGCCGGCAGGGTTGGTCGAGCGAGGTGCCGAGGTTCAACACGAGATTATCGACTACGGAGATAAGAGCGTCGGTCTCGGCATAGACCAGGACATGTCGATTACCACTGGTCAGCAGCTCGGATTTCGGTCACGTGGATTTAAAGGCGTCTACCTGTCGGGGCAGGAAGCGAGACTTCGCCGTTACCACGAAGTGATTGACGAGTACATTCAAGGTATTCGTCCCCATGGGCGGTTGAACACCAAACCTGCGCCTGTCGAATCAATTTAGGCGGGTCATAAATGGGAAGTCTCAAAGACAAGATTGCCGTTGTCACGGGTGCGAGTCGCGGCATTGGCAAGGGTATTGCGCTCGCGCTCGGCGAGCAGGGTGCCACGGTTTATGTCACAGGCCGCACGACCGGCGCTGAGGAACGCACCATCGACACGACGGCACGCTTGGTCACCGAAGCCGGTGGCGAGGGACGCGCGATCCAGGTAGATCACGGTATCGACGATGATATCGCGGCGTTGTTTCAACGGATTCGCGAAGAAGCCGGGCGCATCGATATTCTGGTCAACAACGTCTACAAGATCCCGGACCCGCCCGCATGGGGCGGCGGGTTTTGGGATCACCCGATCCAGATCTGGGATGACCAGGTGGGCATCGGGCTACGGGCGCACTACGTGGCGAGTTGGCATGCGGCGCCGTTGTTGTTCGAAGGCGGGCCGGGTGCCGCTATCTTGAACGTATCCTCGCCGGGTGGGCAGAGTTACCACTTCTCGAGCTCGTATGGAGCAGGCAAAGCGGGGCTCGATCGACTGACCGCCGACATGTCCATCGAGTTGCAACCGAAGGGGGTCGCGGCATGCGTTCTGTATCCTGGGTCGGTCTCGACGGAGTTCATCCGAGACGCGGCCAAAGAGCAGGGCATGGACTTGTCCCAGTCGCAAACGCCGTTGTTCGTGGGGCGCACGGCTGCTGCGCTGTTGGCCGCCGACGACTTGATGGCGCGAACCGGAACCATTCAATGGGTCGAAGATCTCGCCGAGGAGTTCGATGTCGTCGATGAAAATGGTAGCCGGCCACCGGGATATGCGCGGCGCGGCGAATAGCGGCTCCGTTTGACAGCTATGCGGCGAATAGCTTCGGCGTGAAGTACCCGTGAAACTGATGCGGTACGTGGTGTTTCAGCTTTAATTTGCAGACCTGATCGGTCAGGTCGTCGGCACGGTAGACCTGCAGTTCGCTGATATGGTCGAAGCCGTTGTAAACCACCTCCAATACGTAGCCGTCGTCCTCTTTGGTAGCGTCCTTGGCCGGCGCGAACATGGGTTCCGAGCCATAGTAGCCCGGTGGTAGCGTCACCAGGGTCGAATCGCCGTCGTACGTCACGCGTTGGATAGCGTTGAAGAAGCTATTGGCGCCATTGTCGATCGAACATGCGGTATAGCAGACCTCGTGTCGCTCACCTGTTTTGACGGTATTGAAAGTGGGAAATTCGGATTCGTGTTCACACACTTGTTGCGCCGATAGCGCGCCGCTCTGCATGTTCAATCGGTAGCGCTTGTAGGTGCCGCCATTGAAGCGTCCGTCCGGATTGAACACGTCGCTCAGCGTGTCGTTGGCTTCGAAATCACTGGCGAACATGCCGTCCACGACGATCTCGTCACCGTCCTCGAACGCGTTGCCGAAGTGAATGATGGCCCCGGGGTCGGTCTCGAAACGCTTCACCTCGCTTAGCGTTTCTAGGTCGCACACGACGACCTGCATCGGAATGGCGGCGTCGAATTTCACTTGGTCCGAGATGGTACTCGTACCCAGCATCACGCTGCCCATTCCTCCGAAAACGATGGACCCGATAAAGAACAGCGCGTAGCGATCGGTCAACGCAAAGTCGTGGCAAAACGGAAACGTCGTAAGCGGCAACTGGTTCTTTGCGAACAGTTGTCCCGCCGGATTGATGCGATAGACATTCAAGCAGGGTTTGGGCCCTTTCCAGCCGAAGCCGGCCATACCGGCGCCGAAATTGATGTAATCGCCGGTACGCGGGTGCACTTTTCCATGAGCGCTGAACACGTTGCCGCTGCTGAGTTTTCCGTCATAGTTGAATTCGCCAATGGTCTCTAGCGTGTCTGGAGCGAGCTTCCAAGGGCGTCCGCCTTCGTTCAACGCCAACAGATGACCGCCGTGGTAAATGATGCTGGTGTTTGCCGGGTTGGCGGGCATTTTCAAAAAATTTTTCGTGAAGCCGCCGGGAATTTGCGTCCCGAAGCCTCGATAGCGAATCGCTTGAGCCGCGGTCTCTTCGACGTATTTGGGCGTGCGTACGTAACGATTCTTGAAATGCACTCGACCGTTTTGAAACGTAAACGCACAGAGCATGCCGTCGCCATCGAACCAGTGACCGTAAGGCTTGCCGCCAATACGTTGGCGCCCCGGGCCGTTGCGGAAGAAGGTGCCTTCCAAGTCCGTCGGTACCGTGCCCTCGATCTCGTCGATCCAATAGTTGTGTTCCTCGTCGAGATTCTCCAACCCACCGTGACAGCTTGGTATTTCATTGGCGCCCGGGATGTTCAATGTTGCACTCCATAGTTGATGCGTCTTCGTGATCGGCTGCGGATAATATCACTCATCCGAGCTCCTCTCGTGTGGGTGCTCTTCCACCTCGAACATGCGCGTTGCCTCGCTCTGTAAGAAATTGGCCTCGTCCGCGCGAATTTGAGCGAGCACGGCGGG
>CBDTZM010000418.1:0-2910 GCA_965364915.1 uncultured Pseudomonadales bacterium
CTTTGATGAGCACGACGCGAAGCGATTTTTGCGCGCCTTTGCAGAATGATTGGTCCTCTAGACACGGGGCGAATTCACGACGTTGTACTGCGTTTCTTGCCAGCGCGTCAGACCACGTGGGAAACTCGGAAGCGTTCGCCAGGGCGTCGTCAGCCTGCCAAGAATATTGTGCGAGTGCCGGCGCGCCGATGATCGCGACGGTGGCTGCTAAAGCGCATGATGCCCACGTACCCCACATGCACGCATCGTAAGCACAACACTCCTCGGCTTGCAATCAATGTGTGTTGGAAACGCCAAGCCGCACTGATTGTTGGACAATCTGTGCCAAAAATAGGGGCTTTGCGCGGGGTTTGACCGATCGCGTGCAAAGGTGTTGTTCGCGGTATTTGGCAGCGCTAATATCGCAGGGGATTGAGGCTTGTAGGTACGCCGGTGGCCGGAATTCATGCGCCAACTTGCTTGCTCTTCGGGGCGTGGCTGTTGCTCTCGGGCTGCGTTACCACCGCTGTCCAAGACCGCTATGACAACCCACCCCCGCCGCAGAACCACAACCCGGCGTTGCTCACGGGTGCCATCGTGTTTGGGGAAGAGGTCAGCAGCGACGAGGTACCGACGGTCGACGTCCTCGCGCGCGACGCCGCCATGGATCTTTTCGTCGAAACCTATGTCTCCGGCCATCGACTCTCTGCGGCACGGCTGCGACGTCTGATGAACCAACTCAGCCGGGAAGGCTATTTCGATGATTCCTACGACGCGAACAAAACCCAGACCGCGCAGGAGACGTTCCATTCGAGGCGTGGCAACTGCCTTTCCTATACCAACCTGTTCATCGCGCTCGCCCGAGCCGCAGGGTTAGAAGCGCACTATCAAATTGTCGCCGTGCCGCCGACGTGGAATGCGGACGCCGGCATGCTCATCCGCAACAATCACATCAACGTTCGGTTGACCGGCGCCCGCTTCGATCAGATGTATTCCGATGAATATACGGTCGACTTCAACGCCCTGTCTTCGACGCAGGAATACTCGAAATGGCCGGTGAGCGATGCGTATGCCAGATCGCTCTACTATGCCAACGTGTCGGTGGAGAACATTCGGCTTGGTGAAAACCGCGCGGGCTTCGCCTATCTCGTGAAGGCCATTGAGCTCGTGCCGGGTAATCCGGACCTGTGGATCAACCTAGGGGCGTTTTATGGACGGAATGACGAGCTCGAGCTTGCGATCGAGGCGTTCCACGTTGCCTTGGAGTTGGAGCCGAACAACAAGACCGCGCTGTCAGGCCTGGCACGGGGCCACCGACATCTTGGTCGGATAGAGCTTGCCGAAAGCTACGAGCGTCGGGTGCGATCGTACCGACAGAGAAACCCGTACTATCACTTCGCCGTCGCTCAATCGGCATTTGCGGACAAACGATTCGATAAAACCTTGGCATCGATCAAGCGAGCCATCGATATCAAGGGGCGTGACTCTCGATTCCATTTTCTCAAAGGTCTAGCAGAGCAAAACCTTGGAGACGAGAACGCCGCCAAGAAAAGCTTCGCCAAAGCGCGACGCTATGGCGCGAGGGAAAAGGAGCATCGCCGCAATGCACAGGGTTACACCATCACCGGATAACGCTGGGGTGGAAGTTTGTTCAGTCGGCTACGTGGGCGCTTGTCCATCGGGCGGCCATGGTTCCATGCCATCTTCCAGCGGCACGTTCAAACTCTGCAAAAGTTGCGCAAACATGTACCAGTTACCGATGGCGATCACCAACTCGACGCGTTCGGCCTCGCTGGCAAGATGTTTGCTGCACTCGTCCCACGTATCCGGCTGGATAAAGCCTTGGTCCAATGTGTCGTCGGTTGCCTGCAGAACGGCGCGATCTGCCGGCGTTAGCGTGGTGGCGTTTTGCCAGTCGCGAACTGCGAGCAGGTCTGCCTCGGGGATTTCCAGGCCGCGTGCGACTCGCCAATGTTGTGTCCATTCGTAGACCGCGCCGGTCTTCCAGCCGATGCGCATGATGACGAGTTCCCGTAGACGCGGGTCTAAAACGTTACCGTCGAACAATAAGGTGGTCAGCGTTTTTGCGACCTCTTTTGCGACCGGTTGGTTGTGTAACAAAATGCGGAATACCGACAGATTGGCGAATTGAGGATTCAAGCCGAGGGCGTCGGCTCGTTTGGTTGCCTCATCCACGGGTAGCATCGGCACGCGGGGATCTGTCATAGTTATGGCGCCTCGAACGCTTAGTAGCTGGCATTGTACTTTAGGGAGGTGCAATGAGAAGTTCTCTGGTCATTGGCTTGGCAGTCCTTTTGTGGGGTTGTTCGAGCAACCCACGGCTCGACATCGAGGTGCCCCAGAACTTCGATCTGAATGGTCAGTGGCTGTTGAACCCGGCGCTAAGCGATCGCCCTCCAAATACGCGACGCTTGATGGACAGCGCCGAACGCGATGCGATCAGGCGGGGTCCAAGCCGCCGACCGCCTAGAGGTAGCTCCCTCGCGTTCATCACCCACGACTTTCCGGTATTGAATGCCCAATCGATGGTGATAGAGCAAAATCGCGATTCGATGGGTGTGCGGTTCGATAGGGGCGAATACCGGGATGTGTCATGGGGCGAGCGGAAACGCGGTTTATGGGAAGTATCTGCCGGTTGGTACAAAGGCGATCTGGTGATCTTGTCGGAATCGAACGACGCGAAAGCTCAGGAAACCATATCGCTCAGCGACAATGGCCAAACGATGGTGGTATTCGTGGTGGTCAAATCGGAAGGCGAGGATTTCATTTCTACCAGAACCTTCGAGCGGGTGCCTTCCGGTCGATAGCCGTTAAGGCAATCCGCAGTCCGGTCGATGCCGCCATGGGGTTGACCTTAAAGCGGCCACTTGACGATATCGTTGAGGACGAGTGTCGTTGTAACGCCGAGTA
>CBDTZM010000419.1:0-2905 GCA_965364915.1 uncultured Pseudomonadales bacterium
CGACGCCCTACAGCCGCTAGACGGGGCCACCGCGTTTCTAGACTGGGCCCGCGGTGAGTGTCAGGTCATCATCGTTTCAGATACGTTTTACGAATTCGCCCAGCCGATCATGGCCAAGCTTGGACAGCCGACGCTTCTGTGTCATCGATTGCTGATCGAAGCGGATTGCATCACGGGTTATCGGTTGCGCCAACCAGACCCCAAGCGAAGATCTATCCAGGCCTTCAAATCGCTGCAGTTTACCGTCATCGCTGCAGGCGACTCATACAACGACGTCGCCATGCTCGAAGAAGCGGACGCGGGTTTCTTCTTCTGTGCGCCGGACAACGTGCTCTCCGAGTATCCGCAATACCCCGCCGCAGCGTCCTACGGCGAGTTACGGGAGCTGATTGACTCGGTTTCCGGCTAGTAGCGTGTTGACAAACAAGCTCCTAGAACTGATTCATCGTGTTGGCGGCGCCGCCTGCCAAGAGCGCCTTTTCGCCCAGAAAGTATTCTTTGTGGTCATCACCGATATTGGACCCGGCAAGGTCCTGGTGCTTCACCGAGGCTAGGTTGCGGCGAATCTCGCGTCGTTGAATATCGCGTACGTAGGCGAGCATGCCGAGATCGCCGAAATAGCCTTCGGACAGAATATCGGTACCCAGTGCCGTCTCGTGATAGGTCGGCAAGGTGATGAGGTGGTGGAAGATACCGGCTTCTCGTGACGCGTCCATCTGGAATCGTTGGATCAGCTCGTCTGCTTCTACCGCGAGATCGGAATCATCGAAACGGGCGTCCATCAGCCCTTTGTCCACCGACGCAGGGTCCGGATAATCGGAAAGGTCTTTGCCGGCTTTCTGCCATTCGGCATATACCTGCTCACGAAACGCCAGCGTCCAGTTGAACGACGGAGAATTGTTGTACACCAACTTCGCCGTGGGCACGGTTTTGCGAACTTCGTTGACCATGTCTGCTATCTGACGAACGTTGGGGCGCTCGGTCTCGATCCATAACAAGTCGGCGCCATGTTCGATGCTGGTAATACAATCGAGTACCACCCGATCGAACCCGGTGCCTTCCTTGAAGGCATACAGGCCATTGTCCAGGCGGCGCGGTTTGGAAAGTACGCCGTGCTGGTGAATGGCGATATCACCGTCCGTGAGTTCGTTGACATCGTGCACCTCGGTGGTCTCGAGAAAATCGCAGTATTGACTGCCGAGGTCACCCGGGACCTTGGACACGGGAATCTTTTGCGTCAGACCCGCGCCAAGCGAGTCGGTGCGCGCGACGATGATGCCGTTGTCGATGCCCAATTCCAGGAACGCGTAGCGCACGGCGTTGATTTTCGAGACGAAATCCTCGTGCGGTACGGTCACTTTGCCGGCTTGGTGGCCGCACTGCTTGGCGTCAGACACCTGGTTTTCAATTTGAATGGCACAGGCGCCGGCTTCGATCATGCGTTTCGCCAGCAGGTAGGTGGCTTCTTCGTTGCCGAAACCGGCGTCGATGTCGGCAATGATAGGAACGACGTGGGTCTCGAAATTGTCGATCTTCGCAACCACCTCCGCGACGTTGCCGCCGGTTGCGCGCGCCTCGTCCAACTCGGCGAACAGATGCCTGAGTTCGCGGGCATCCGCTTGGCGCAGAAACGTGTAAATCTCTTCGATGAGATCCGACACGATGGTTTTTTCATGCATGCTCTGATCGGGCAGGGGACCGAACTGGGAACGCAGCGCCGCCACCATCCAGCCGCTCAAGTACACGTAGCTTTTGTCGGTCGTCTTGCGGTGCTTTTTCACCGACATGATCATCTGTTGTGCGGTGAACCCATGCCAGCAGCCTAGGGACTGAGTGTAGTTACTGGCGTCCGCGTCATAGTCCGCCATGTCTTTGCGCATGATGTCGGCCGTGTACTGCGCGATTTCCAGGCCGGTACGAAAGCGGTTTTGCAACCGCATGCGGACAACGTATTCGGGGCTAATCGCGCCCCACGTCGGCTGGTCGGTGCGCATCGACCCGACGTTGTCGACTTCTTGCAGATAGTTCGATAGATAAGCTGACATGTTCTTCCTTAATTCAAGGTCCGCGAGAACTGAAGACGCGCAAATCTAACCGAAAAAACCTGGAATGGGTGGATACTAATATATTCCCAGAGGGAAAGAATCAGATCTTCAAGGTCCGCAGTTCCGGATCGCTACCGCTGGCGCTCCAGATGGCGTGAAAGTGCGCGATGAAGCGTTTGGCGGCCACCGGGTCGTACACGTCGCAAAACGCATCGTATTCACGATGATCGGGTTGGCAAAAATAGCCGATGTCATCCCACACGATGAAGCTTTCCACGTAGTGGCTATGTTCGGTCGGCACCTTGCGGATGGCAATCTTACTGTCGAGACGGCGCGCCAGCTCCACCAACCGGTGGCCACGATTGACGATCAGGTCGCTGTCGTGAATGAGGATCTGTATTTTGGCCGTCTTGAAGTGCCGCACGAACGCCGACAACTGGCTGACGATTGACGGTTGGTTGAAGAGGCCGTGATCGAGCGCTTGGCTATAGATTAAGATGTAGCGGGTTGGCCGTTGCAAGTTCGCGAGCATGGCCTCGCGGCAGGCCGCCTCGCCTTGGCATCGTGCAAATTCGCTGGTCAGCGGCGTCGGCGGCTCTGGAAACGGATGCCGCTTGGTGGGCAGCACCTCGCCGTCGAAGGGTATCGGCAGTGCCAGCTCCATGTTGATGTGAGCAATACCCGCCTCCTCGAATTCTTCACCTTCGCGCAAAAAACCGGCGCGGCGATAGAAAGCCTCTGCGTGACTCTGTGCATGCAGGAACACCTTGGTGAATCCCAGTTCTTGAGCGGTTGCGATCGCCAGTTCCAACAACTGCAAGCCAATGCCTGCACGGCGATGCTCTTCGAGCACGGCCATT
>CBDTZM010000420.1:0-2894 GCA_965364915.1 uncultured Pseudomonadales bacterium
CCTATGGTCATGAGGCCGGCAATGGTACTTGGGACCAAACCTCGAAACTAGCCCTCAGCCGGAATCTCGCGGGGCCAGGCGTTGTAAATCGCCTTGAAAAGCGTCGCCAGCGGAATCGCGAAGAACACGCCCCATATACCCCACAAACCACCGAAGGCCAGCACGGCGACGATGATCGTAATGGGATGTAACCCCACCGCCTCTGAGAACAGCAAGGGCACCAGGAAATTGCCATCGAGCGCCTGGATAATCCCGTACCCCAACATGACCCAGAAAAGATCCCAGGTCCAACCAAACTGAATGATGCCGACCAGGACGACTGGAATGGTCACGACCGCCGCACCGATGTACGGAATGAGCACCGAAAAGCCAACCACCACACCCAGCAACGCAGCGTAATTGAGCCCCAGCAAGGTAAACACCACGAACGTCGTAGAGCCGACGATGATAATTTCAATGAACTTACCACGTACGTAGTTCGCGAGTTGAACGTTCATCTCATCGCCAACGCGGGTAAGCAACGGGCGGCGTTGCGGCAACACCGATACCAGGCGATCGAGCAACTGCTGCCGGTCCTTCAAAAAGAAGAACACCAAGATCGGCACTAGAACCAGATAGATCAGGAACGCGACCAGTGAAGGCACGTTGGTCACCAACGCTTCGAGCACGGGACCACTCAAATTGCCAAGCTCTCCCGCGGCGGTATCCAACCAGACACCTATCTGTTGGTCGGTTACGAACTCGGGAAAGGCTGTCGCAAAATCTTGGGCGGCTTCTTGCAGGCGGCCGATAATGCTCGGTAACGCGTCTGCCAACCCCTGCAGCTGGCGCCAGACAAGCGGCACGACGAAAAGCATCGAGGCGATCAGACCGCCGATAAAAAGTAGGAACGTCAGGTAAACGGCCACGGATTGCGGAACACGCCACTGCACTAGTCTTTTCACCAGACCTTGCAACAGGAACGCCAATACCAGCCCGGTCAACACCGGCGCTAACACGCCGCCCAACGTAAACAGAACCAAGAAGCCGACGACCAGCAACACGACCAGATAAATCGCCTCTTCGTTCGAGAAGTAACGATTGATCCAGCTACCGATGACCTCTAAGAAACGCAACTTCTACTTCTTTTCCAGCAGGTAGCAATAGGTGTCGCCGTCTTGACAAGATTCCAACAACTTGTGGCCGCTTTGAGTCGAAAAAACCTCGAAATCCCGTACCGACCCAGGGTCTGTTGCGAGCACGCGCAGTCGTTCGTGACTCGCCATGGCGTTGAGTGCCAGTTTCGCCTTCAACAGCGGCATAGGGCAGTTCAGGCCCTTGGCGTCGACAATGATCGGATCAGAGGACATCTGTGAGAGCGCTGTCCCTTCAGGTACTAACAGTCCGAGAGTATGACACAGACATATAGATGAGGAACTTTTGCCCGACCTGGAGCGTCCATACAGTATGATTGAAGCTATGAAGCATCTTCGCACAGCCTGTTTGGTCGTGTGGCTAGGCTTGAGCACCACCGGCCACGCTGCGGGCAGCAACGACCTACCCGAACTTGGCGATGCGTCGTCGAGCTTGATCTCGCCGCAACTGGAGCGCGAGATTGGTGAGGACTTCTTAAAACAGGTGCACGCCGCGTTGCCGACCGTCGACGATCCGGTACTCAAGTATTACGTGCATCAGCAACTAGCAAACCTCGCGCAACATTCCGAACTCCGTGAGCGCGTCTTGAGCGCGGTGTTGATCGATAGCGATCAAATCAACGCCTTTGCCGCACCGGGCGGCGTCGTCGGCATCAACCTCGGTTTGATGTTGTATGCGGAGGACATTCACGAGTACTCCAGCGTACTAGCGCACGAGCTGGCGCATCTGAGTCAGCGTCACTTCGCACGCGGCATCGAAGAACAGCGCTCGCAATCACTACCGGCACTCGCCGCGATGATTGCGGCCATCATGATCGGCGCGATGGGCGGGGGCGACGCTGGAATTGCGGCAATCTCCAGCGTGCAAGCGATCGCCCAGGCCAACCAGCTACGCTACAGCCGCGGCCGCGAACAGGAAGCCGATCGCATTGGGCTCAATACGCTGGTGCGCGCCGACCTCGACCCCCAGGGCATGGGCCGCATGTTCGAGCGCATGCAGCGCGCCTATCGCTACACGCGCAAGCCACCGGAGTTTCTCTTGACGCACCCGTTGAGCGAAACCCGCATCGCCGACGTCAAGTCTCAGACTCTCCAGTACGGAAACGACGAATTTGCGACCTCGATCGAATATCAGATGATGCGTACGCGCGCGCTAGTACGTTATGCAGCGTCACCGCAAACCGCAGTCAAACAGTTCGAAAAAGAGGTACGCGACGATCCCGAGAATTTGGCCTTGCGCTACGGGCTCGCCATGGCATTGAGCGCCAACGAAAGCCACGATGAAGCCATTGCCTTGAACGACCAGCTGTATTCGTCGAATCCGCACAACATCTTGTATGCGGCGAGCTACGCCGATGTTCTAACCAAAGCCGGCAAGGTCGACCAAGCGCTGCAATTGTTGGCCCGAGAGCTGGCGCTAAACCCGGACAACCCACCGCTGGCAATGTTGTACGCCGAGGCCTTGGTGGCCGATGAGCAATTCCAGGCAGCTGAGAAGGTGTTGCTGCGACAAAGTATCGTCAACAAGCACGACGTCGATGTCTGGTACGACCTGGCTGAAGTCTCGGGGTTGGCCGGTAACATCGTCGGCGTGCACCTGGCGCGTGCAGAATTCTTCACGCTGCACGGCGCTTATCAGCGTGCCATCCAACACCTCGAGTACGCGCGGCGATTGACCAGCCGCAAGAACGAACAGCTTCACGCTCGGTTGGACCAACGCATCACCGACCTCAGAGACAAGTTGCGGGAGGCGCGAAGCTA
>CBDTZM010000421.1:0-2883 GCA_965364915.1 uncultured Pseudomonadales bacterium
CGAGTTCGGGCTGCGCCTCGCGGCGGAACTGGAAGGTCGCATCCAAGAACTCGGCGCCGAAAATGTCGCGGCCTTCATCGGCGAACCGGTACAAGGAGCGGGCGGCGTCATCGTACCGCCAGAGACTTATTGGCCTGCAGTACAACGTGTCTGTAACCAGCACGACGTGTTGTTGATTGCCGACGAGGTCATCACCGGCTTCGGGCGCCTGGGCGAGTGGTTCGCCTTTCAGCGCATGGGTTTCCAGCCCGATCTCGTGACGTTTGCCAAGGGTGTGACGTCCGGCTACATCCCGTTGGGCGGCGTGTTGGTCGGCGAGCGTGTCAGTTCGGTGTTGACCGCAGATGGCGGGGAGTTCGCCCACGGCTATACCTACTCCGGTCATCCCGTCGCCTGCGCGGTAGCGCTCGCCAACCTGGATGTCATCGAACGGGATGGCTTGCTGGCCCACGTGCGCGACGACATCGAGCCCTACTTCGCGGCAGCGTGGGCAGAGCTTGCGGAGCGCCACACTATCGTCGGCGAAGCGCGCATGCTCGGGCTCATGGGGGCGCTGGAGCTTGTTGAAAACGGACGCACGCGTTTCGACAAAGATCTCAAGATGGGTGAGCGCTGTCGTAACCTGGCGATCGAGCATGGCCTGGTCATGCGCGCCGTCGGCGACACATTGATCATCGCGCCGCCGTTGGTGATAACACGCAGCGAGGTCGACGAGTTAGCTGGCATTGCCGATCGAGTGCTGACGGAGATAGCATGACGATGCAGCCATCGTCCATCCAGAAATTGCGAACCTTTGCAAACGCGCATCGACACTGCCGCCGGAAAGCCATATAACGTGCGATCCCAGGCAATACGCGTTGTCCGATAGTTGATGAAAATACCCCGGATCTCGGCCAAAGCCGCTCCTACCCTGTTGCTGTTGCTAGCTCTTGGTGCGCAGGCCAGTGAATGGCGCGTCTACGGCGGCAGCAACGCGTCGACCCGTTATTCGCCCCTCGATCAGATCAATCGAGACAACGTCGGCGATCTCGAAGTCCTATGGCGCTGGAAAGCGGACAACTTCGGCCCGCGGCTCGAATACAAGTATTCGGTCACGCCGATCATGGTCGATGGCGTCCTGTACACCACGGCCGGTTACCGGCGCGCGGTCGTTGCGATCGACGCCAAGACCGGCGAAACGCTGTGGGTGTACCGATATGACGAAGGCGCTCGCGCAGAGTCGGCGCCGCGCCGGAACTCGGGAAGGGGTGTTGCGTACTGGTCCGACGACGCAGGACGCGCGCGCATTCTCTTCATCACACCCGCCTACCATTTGATCGCTTTGGATGCGCAGACCGGTCGGCCGGTGCTGGATTTTGGGACCGACGGGGTGGTGGATCTGCGGGACGATTTGGATCAGGCCGTCGATAAGCAACAGGTGCGGATCGGTTCGAGCTCCCCCCCCATGATTGTTGGCGACGTGGTGGTTGTCGGGGCCGCCCTCGACACCGGCACGCGGCCTCCGTCGCCGGAGCACGTTGCCGGGCACGTACGCGGCTACGACGTCCGCTCCGGCAAACGGCGCTGGATTTTTCATACGATTCCGCAGGCCAACGAATTCGGCAATCGCACCTGGGAAGACGAATCGTGGACGTATACCGGTAACACGGCGGTGTGGACGCCGATGTCGGCCGATGACGAACTCGGTTACGTCTACCTGCCAGTCGAAGCGGCGACCGGTGACTACTACGGCGGGCATCGTCCGGGCGACAACTTGTTTTCTTCGTCGCTCGTGTGCCTTGACGCCGCCACCGGAAAGCGCGTGTGGCACTACCAGCTCGTGCACCACGACATCTGGGATCTAGACAACGTGACTGCGCCGATTCTCGCCGACATCCGGGTCGACGGGCGCCCGGTAAAAGCGGTGGTGCAGCTCACGAAGCAAAACTTTGCCTACGTGTTCGATCGTGTGACCGGTAAACCGGTATGGCCGATGATCGAAACGCCCGTACCGGCATCGAAGGTGCCGGGTGAACGCACCGCGCCGACCCAACCCATACCGACGCGGCCGGCGCCGTACGACCGTCAGGGCATCACCGAGGACGACTTCATCGATTTTACGCCGGAGCTGAAGGCCGAAGCGGTGGCGTTCGCAAGCAATTACGACCTGGGCCAATTGTTCACACCGCCCTCTTTGGCGAATGAGGCAGCCGGCAAGAAAGGTACGCTCAACATGCCGGGATCTTTGGGTGGTGCCAACTGGGAGGGGGGCGCGCTAGATCCCGACACGGGCATGCTCTACGTCGCGTCGATGTCTCTGCCCAACGTGTTCGTGCTTGTCAACAGTCCCGATGTCAGCACCATGCGCTATGTCGGCGGCAGTATGTTTCCACCCAGGGTGTTGCCGTTGATCAAGCCGCCCTACGGGCGCATCACCGCCATTGATCTCAATGCCGGCGAACACCGTTGGATGATGGCCAACGGGGAGGCATCGGCGCGGCTGCGCAACAACCCGCTGCTACAAGGTATTAAGCTCGGGCGCACTGGTAAAACGACGCGGGCGGGGTTGCTGGTGACGAAAACGCTGTTGTTTGCCGGTGAAGGCTATGGTGGCGATCCGGTACTCCGCGCGCATGACAAGGCGACGGGTGAAATCCTTCATGAGTTCGAACTACCGGCGACGCAAAGCGGTTTGCCGATGACCTACAGCATCGACGGGCAGCAGATCATCGTCATCGCAGTGAGCGGTCCTGGGCATCCGGGTGAACTGGTCGCGCTCGGGCTATCGGAGTAGGCCTACGGGGTAGGTAGGCCTACAAGGTAGGGAGTTTCACTCGAACTCGATTATCGGTTGATCGACTTCCAAGCTGTCGCCTTCGTTTACGAGTACCTTGGCAACGATTG
>CBDTZM010000422.1:0-2861 GCA_965364915.1 uncultured Pseudomonadales bacterium
TGCCGATCAGGACGACGGGCGCTGCTTTGGCCTTCCCGCCTTTGTAGTTGACGATGATCATCTTGCCCGGCGAATCGCTGCCCTGAGATACTGCCATGAAGGCACCCATGCCGAGCTCGGTCATGCGCCGTTCGTCGAGAGCGCTGACCGTGACGTTGGCGGCGCGCCCTAACTTGCGGGCTTCGCGTAATAGATAAGCGGGATCGCAGATATTGGGAGGTTGGTTGCCGAGGTCGCGCGCCAGGTCCAGCCCGGACTTCAACGCTTGGTTTTCGCGCACGGCTTTTTGCACACTCGCCTTGCTGCGCGTGTCGGTGTGCACCTGAAGTCGTGTGGTGTGTTTCGGCGTCGACGCGGATTTGTGTTGATCGAAGCGATAAAGCGCAAGCGATAACTCGTACAGTCCGACGAACGCGCGCCAATAGACGTCGTGGCCTTTGACTTGGGTACCGGCGAGCGCCCACACGGCACTCGAGAGCTCGGCGTTGGCAAGTTGCAGAGCGCTGCTTCGGACAATCTTACGAAAGTTTGCCGAATCGACGCCAGCGTCGGCGCCACCGGCGACGAGGATGCGCTTGATGGCGCTGGCTTTGGGCAGTTGCACCAGTAAATTTGTACCGACTTTGTCGGTGAAATCTTGCGTTGCGATGCGTACCAGATCCCGATGACCCAACTCGCCGGCAACACGAAGAGCGGCCTTGTGACCGCAAATGAGGCAAGGTGTTGACAGCGACGCAAGGCTTCCGGTTTTGGTCGAATACTTCATACTTCGTGGAGGCTCCCGAATGGCGCGCAATTCTAAGTCATGGTCGCAGCAAGGTACATCAACAAAGAGCTCGTGCTGGTTTTTCTAGTCACGCTGCTCGTGTTATTGATCGTCGCGGTGGGTGGGCGATTTATCGGCTACTTGCAGGATGCGGCGGCCGGCAAATACGCCGCCGAGGGATTATTTACCATCATGCGTCTGCGCATCCCCGGCTTCTTGCAGTTGTTGTTGCCGTTTGCGTTCTACATCGCGGTGCTGCTCACCTTCGGTCGGCTTTACGCAGATCAAGAGATGGCCGTACTGCATACCGGGGGCGCGAGCCCCGTTAGATTGTTGCGTTGGATCGCCTTGCCGGTTGTCGTCCTCACGAGCGTAGTCGCCTATCTGACATTGGAAGTAACTCCGACCAGCAATGCGCTGCTGCAGTCGTTCATTCTCGAACAGCGCACGCGCGCCGAGTTCGAGACCGTCACGCCGGGGGTATTCAGTTTATTCGATCGCGGTAGGCGAGTTACGTACGCGGAACGGATCAGCCCGGACCGGCAAACTTTACACAACGTGTTTATCTCGGAGTTCCCGCCAGACGAACCGGTGGTGACGGTGTGGGCCGAGCGCGGTAACCAGTATGTCGATGAGCAGACCGGTAGCCGGTTTTTGGTTCTGGAGAAAGGCCACCGTTACCACGGCACAATAGGGTCGAAAGACTATCGAGTGATTGAATTCGAGCGCCTCGGGCAGCGCATCGTCGTCGAACCAGCGCGTGCACGGGGTCTAACGGCTGAGAACGATACAACGTCGGATCTCATCGGTCGCGGCGATGCGAAAGCCGCCGCGGAGCTTCACTGGCGTATCGGGCTGCCGATTTTCTGCGTGGTCAGCGTGCTTGTAGCGGTTGGAATTGCCAGGGTGAAGCCGCGGCAGGGACGATTCGCCAAGGTCGTTCCCGGGATGCTGCTTCTGCTGGTATATTTCTTCGCCTTGATTGGCAATCAAAATGCACTGCTCGAGGCGAATTGGCCGCCCGCACTCGGCTTGTGGATCGTGCATCTGGCGTTTCTTGCGATCGGCGTTGGTTTGTTGGTGAACGTGGGGAAGCCTGTTAAAGCATGAGGCCGGACGACAGAAAACCCGCATCCGTCACGTTTGGCGTCGTTGATCGTTACGTTTGCCGAACGGTTCTGTATGCGATTGGTGCGGTCGTGGTTGCGCTCATGGGATTGTTGTCGATCTTTGCGTTGTTGGAAGAGCTGCCGGAGGAGGGGGCGAGTTATACGCTTCTCGAGGCGGTCTGGTATGTCGCGTTGACGTTGCCCCGGCGTGCCTACGAGATTCTCCCTTATGTCGTCTTCTTGGGTAGCCTGATCGGTCTTGGACATCTTGCCAATCAGTCCGAACTGGTTGTGTTGCGGTCCGCCGGAATTTCCGTCTATCGCTTATTCGGGGGGCTGGCGTGGGCCGCGGTGAGTGTCTTGCTCGTCGGTATCGCTATCGGTGAGTTCGTCGCACCGGCGGCAGAAACGGCGGCCGAGGTGCGTAAGGCCAAGCTGTTGGGTGGCAGCAGTGACAATCCTATTCAAGTCGGACATTGGTATCGCGAGGGGTCGTTGTATATGCGTGTCAGCGCGCTTTCCGGCGACGGCCAGCTACTTGGCGTGAGTCAATATTGGTTGGACGAGAACGAACAGTTGGTTCACTCCAGGACGGCCGCGCGCGCCGAGTACGTAGCCGGTCCAGATGCACACTGGCTGTTGCATGACGGTGCGGAGACGTTCATCCGCGGATTCGAAACGGATGTGCGAGAGTTCGCCGAGGTTCGCTGGAACACTCGTTCCGATCCAAGGCTGTTGAGCACGCGCGTGCTGATTGACCCCAAGAAGTTGTCGATGGTGGACCTGTACTACCAGATCGACTACATGCAACGCGAAGGTCTGAATACCAGACCTTACCTCCTAGCCTATTGGGGGAAGATCATGCAACCGGCGGCGGTGCTGGGCCTGGCCCTTCTAGCGCTGTCCTTCATCTTGGGTCCGTTGCGAGAGGTCGCGATCGGTGTGCGCCTGACTGCCGGTATTGTGGTGGGCTTGAGCTTCAAGTA
>CBDTZM010000423.1:0-2853 GCA_965364915.1 uncultured Pseudomonadales bacterium
GACGAATTCCGAAGCACCAGCGTCGAGTGGAATTTCCTCTTCAAGCACCGCCGGTGCGATCAGCGGCCGGGTTTTGACGATGCGAAGATTGTCGGTCTGTGTCATAAGATGTACCGGTCTACGAACTTCCGTGGGTATCCTAAACATCCCGAGACAGAAATTCATGCACGCCTCGATCCGACCCGCGGCCGATTGCGTTTGCGGGCCAGATGGCGAGAATGGCGGATCCACGAGTTGGTTGGATCGAGTTAGTTTGATAGGAAGCTTAGTGAAATACCACATCGCGTGGTTGCTGCTGTTGATTGCCGCAACCGGATTCGCTGACGAAGCAAAATTACCGCTCGAACCCGAACGCACGCTCGAGTTCACCGTGACAGAAGCCACTTGGTTGTCGCTCGACGTGTCCCCGGACGGTCAAGAACTGGTGCTGGAGATATTGGGCGACCTCTATCTGCTACCGATTGCCGGCGGCACCGCGTCAGCGATCACGCAAGGTATGGCTTACGACAGCCAGCCGAAATACTCCCCCGGTGGTGAGCACATTGCCTTCGTGTCGGACCGTGACGGCACCGAAGCGGTATGGATCGTGGACCGCGACGGGGCTAATCCAAAGAAGATCGCTCCGGGCGACAATCGCGTAGATTATGCGTCTCCCAGTTGGTCGCC
Source organism: uncultured Pseudomonadales bacterium (assembly GCA_965364915.1). Classification (GTDB taxonomy): domain Bacteria; phylum Pseudomonadota; class Gammaproteobacteria; order Pseudomonadales; family Azotimanducaceae; genus Azophilus. The sequence goes on from CBDTZM010000423.1 coordinate 667, forward strand.
CGATGGGCAACATGTCATCACCTCTCGCACTACGTGGGCTTTGCGAACCTTCGAACTGTGGGCGTATCACATCGACGGTGGCAAGGGTGTGCAGGTGACGCACGCGAAGGGCACGCCGACCACGCCGGCGAATCAACGTCACAACGCGCTGGGTGCGGTGTATTCGTCTGATGGCCGGTACCTCTACTATGCTCGCAAAAATGGCGGTTTCGGATACAACCTGCGGTTCCCCTTGTGGCAGATCGCGCGTCGCGATTTGCGCCAAGACGTGGAAGATATCTTGACGCGGGCCCAAGGCAGCGCCATTCGCCCCGTGCTCTCGCCGGATGGCAGCAAGTTGGTTTATGGCACCCGCTACGAACAACAAACCGGGTTGCGCATACGCGATCTCAATACCGGGGAAGACGATTGGTTGGTCTATCCGGTGCAGCGCGACGATCAGGAGGCGCGTTTTACAAGAGACCTACTGCCCGGCTATGCCTTCACGCCGGATGGTTTGGCCGTCGTCTACACCGCAGAGGGCGGTATTCGCAAACTCACGCTGAGCACTCGCGAGGTGAGCCGGATAGCGTTTTCGGCCGACGTCAAAATGGGGCTCGGCCCGCGTCTGAACTTTCCCTTTCGTTTAGGTGTAGGTCCGGTGAAGTCGAGGTTGATCCGTAACCCGGCTGTCTCGCCGGACGGCGAACGGCTGGCATTCTCTGCGTTTACACGCGTTTACGTGCACACGTTTGCGACGAATGAGACGCAAGCGCTCACCCCGGACGATCTGCAGGCCTTCCATCCAACCTGGTCGCCGGACGGTCGTCATGTGGCGTTCGTGGATTGGTCGAGCGACGGTGGCCACATCTGGCGAATGCGGGCCAATGGGCGCGGCAATCCACGCCAACTCACCGAACACCGGGCGCATTACACCGACCCGGTATGGTCGCCGGATGGCGAACGCCTGGTCGCTCTTCGCGCGACAAGTTATGAACGCCTCTATCGAGAAGCCGATTTCGATGCGCCGGTCGGATCGGACGTCGTATGGTTGCCGGCAAACGGCGGTGCTGCGAGTGTGGTCATACCGGCGCGTGGCTACGGTACCCCGCACTTCGGCCCGGAACCCGATCGCATCTATCTTTACCTCGACGGCGGCCTATTCGCGACCAACGACAGGTCGGGCCTCACGTCGATGCGTTACGACGGCACCGATCGGCATGTACTGATGAGGTCCAAAGGGCCGGGCATCGCGTTCGCGGAGGACGCGGTGGGTTCCGATGATGTACGGATCGCACCCGATGGACGTCATGTACTGATTCACCATGCCAATCAGTTGTACTTGGTGCGATTGTTGAATGCCAACATACGCAACGTCATGCTCGACATCACCAAACCGTCGATGCCGTTGCAGCGCCTGACCGATGTCGGCGCCGATTTTTTCGGCTGGGCCGATGGCGGCAAGCGAGTGTATTGGTCTACCGGTCATCAGCTATACCAGCGCGCGATTACCGAAGTCTCGTTTGCGAAGGACGCGGAAGAAGATTCAGAGCAGGACAAGAAGAATGGGGACGGGGACGTCGAACCGCTCTTGGAGGCGCACGAATCGGTTTCCACTACGGTGGTTGAAGTGTACCGATCGCGCTATCGGCCCGAAGGGCGGGTCGCCCTGGTCGGCGCAACGGTCTTGTCGATGGCGGAAGGTGCCCCACCTCTAGCGGATGCGACGATACTCATCGACGGCGATCGCATCGCGGATGTCGGTGCGCGAGACGACATCGTTCTCGACGATGATGTCGTCATCATCGACGTTACGGGCAAGGTGATCTTGCCGGGCTTTGTGGATACGCATGCCCACTACCGGCCGTTACGACGAATCCTGGACACGAGTAACGCCTCGTTTCTCGCCAACCTTGCCTACGGGGTCACGACGGGTCTGGACGTGCAGCCGAGCACCATCGATATTCTGTCCTATGAAGACCTGCTCGATGCCGGGATGATGATTGGTCCGCGCGCGCTGTCCACCGGCCCCGGTATCTTCAACAACAACGAATTTCGTTCCCGTGAACACACTGAAGCCGTGTTGACCCGCTATAAAGACCATTACCGCGTAAAGAACTTGAAGGCGTATGTGTCCGGTAATCGCAAGCAGCGCCAGTGGCTCATCCAAGCGGCAAAGAAGTTGCAGCTCATGCCAACGACCGAGGG
>CBDTZM010000424.1:0-2853 GCA_965364915.1 uncultured Pseudomonadales bacterium
AACCACAGAGCCGCAGCCGTTGCACCGGGATCAAGGCTACGTTCCGGCAACCGCCGACTTTCCAGCCGCCTGCAACCTCTTTTGGCTACTCGACGACTTTACACATGAGCGCGGCAGCACCTGCATCGTGCCGGGCAGTCATCGGTGGAAACCCGAATACCAGGTCGAACCACCGCCGAGAGAGATGGCCGTACAAATCGAAGCACCTGCCGGTAGCGTCTTCGCCTGGGACGGCAGGCTGTGGCACGGCACCGGCGTGAATCGAGCCGGGCATCCGCGACGTCATGTCGGAGCCTTCTTCTGCCTGCCGTGGATGCGTCAGCAAGAGAACTGGGGCGTATCGTGTTTGCAGGAGGTGCTAGACGAAGCCAGTCCGAAGCTCAAAGCGCGGTTAGGGCTCAGAACCTACGGAACGCTTGGCGGCGTCAACGGTACGCACACGGATGAGGAGGTTGTCAGCTTGGGTAACTCTTCCGTCAGCTTCCCGGAGTACATCATCGGTGAGAACGGAGCGCTACATCCTTTAAGGCGCGTGAGCCGCGACCTCGAGACCGATCCTAACTGAAGCATTACGCCGTGGCCTGGAAAACAAAGACATGACGCAGCAGCAACCATTCGATGGCGTGCGCGTGGTCGAATTCGGCCAGTTCGTCGCGGTACCGTTCGCTGCGCAGTTGCTCGCCGAAGGCGGCGCGTACGTCATTAAGATCGAGGCGCTCGAAGGCGATCCGACGCGCCGATTCCGGCCTTTGGCACCGGGCGAGACGCGCATCTTTCTATCGCGCAATCGCGGCAAACACTCGCTTCCGCTCGCGCTAGGCGATCCCGCCGCACAACCGGTGATCGATGCCTTGCTCGCGCAGGCCGATGTCGCGCTAATGAACTTTCGCCCCGGTTCGGCGGAGAAGCTCGGATTGGACGCCGCGACGCTAAGTGAGCGGTTCCCGCGCTTGATCGTCGGCACCGTGACGGCGTTCGGCACAGCGGGTCCCGATGCCGGCTATGCAGGCATGGACATCGTCGTTCAGGCGCGCAGCGGATTGATGGCCGCCAATGGACGCATCGTCGACGACCGTCCGGCGCCAGGGGATCCGGTGAGCGCAGACTACATGTGCGCAATGACGCTCGCCTTCGGGGTCAGTGCGGCGCTCCTGCGCCGAGAACGAACCGGGCTGGGCGGCAGCGTCGATACGTCGCTCATGCAGGCAGCAATGACCTTGGCCAACAACCAACTCATACGTTCTGAGGAACAGGACGGCGTAAAGCACCGTGCCATTCTCGATAAGCTTGCCGAACAGCGCGCTGCCGGCGCCTCATATGCCGAACAGTTGGAAGGCATGCCGTCAATCCGGGCGTTGCCCATGTTGAAGGTTTACTTCAGGACGTACGAAACGGCCGATGCGGTCATTGCGATCGCCTGCGGCAGTCATTCCCTACGGGTGAAATTCATCGATGCGGTCGGGCTCACCGACCCGGGTCTCGACGCGATCGACGATAGCGATCTGAGCGAACACTACGATGCGCTCATGGCAAAGGCCGAAGCAATGCTCGCCAGTAAACCGAGTGCCGAATGGATCGACGTGTTGCACGCCGCCGGCGTGCCAGTGTCTTCGGTGAAATTTCCGGTGGAGCTTTTCGACGACCCGCAAGCCGAGGCGAACGCCATGTTCCACATACTCGAGCACCCGACGGCGGGCGACATCAAACTGTTATCGCCCCCGGTGCGGCTTGACGAGACAGGATTCGCACCCGCAGCACCAACGGCCGCGTTCGGCTCGGAAACCGAGTCACTCCTGTTGGAGCTTGGTTTCTCGCAGACACAGATCGACAAACTCGTGGACGGGAACGTGACTCACACGAGTTGAAGAACTCTCAATCACATCACGACTCATCGAGTCGAAGCCGTTTTGCAACGAGTCAGCTCAAGGGCCGTAATCCCTGCAACATCGTTGGGATCAACTCGGACACCGTCGGATGAATGGGGACCGACCGGGAAATCACGGTGTAGGGCCTTTTGGCATACATGACGTCCAGCAAACTATGTGCTGCCTCGTCTCCATTGAGGCCCAATAGCGCCGCTCCCAAAATCTCTTCCGTTTCGGCATCGACCAGGACCTTCATGAAGCCCCGAGTGTCTCCAAACTCGCGGGCACGACCGACGCGCGACATCGGCCGCGTACCGATCAACGCCGGCCGGCCGGATGCCCTGACCTCTCGTTCGGTCAACCCGACACGGCCAAGCGGAGGATCGACGAATAGCCCATAACAAGTGAAACGATCACTAACCCGGCGTTTGTCGTCATCCAGCAAGTTCGCGGCGACAATCTCGAAATCGTTGTAAGACGTGTGGGTGAATGCCCCTCGTCCGTTGACCTCTCCCAGCGCCCAGATTCCTTCGCTCTGTGTGCGCAGTTCATCGTCCACCGGGATGAAGCCGCGTTCATCGAGCTCGACTCCTGCGTTTTCCAACCCTAGATCATCCGTATTCGGCACCCGCCCTACCGCGACCAGCAGATCGGTGCCCTCCTCTTCTTCAGGTCCCTCTTCACAACTCACGCGCACTGCAACGCCGTCGTCCGTTCGACGCACGGCCAAGCACGCGGCGTCGAGTCGAAATCTGACGCCCTCGCCTTCGAGAATTTCGCGCACCGCGGCTGCGACGTCGTCGTCTTCGCGCATCATCACCTGTGGTGCCATCTCTATGACCGTCACCTCACTGCCAAAGCGACGGTACATCTGCGCGAATTCGAGACCGATGTAGCTGCCGCCAACCACGAGCAGATGCTCCGGTAGATAGTCGACATCGACCATGGTCGAGTTGGTGAGATAAGGGACGCCGGTATCCTCCAGCCA
>CBDTZM010000425.1:0-2848 GCA_965364915.1 uncultured Pseudomonadales bacterium
CCAAGCAGGGCAGCGTGCTGTTGTAGACGAGGCTGTCCGGTAGCTTGAAGCCAAACTGCTGACCGGTCGTCGCCTGCACTTCGTGCCAGATCTTAAACAGGTGGCTGCGCCCGAACTCGCCTATCGGTTGCGTGCCATGCGTGTTGATGCCACCTAACAGGAAATCGAGTTCAAACGACTCGTCTAGAACCTGCGCGGTCTTTTCCACCTCGGGCGACATGCCCCAACACCACGAGCACATCGGGTCCGTGACGACTAATACCTTCATGCGACCTTCATGCGAACTTCATCCGAACTTCACGCTTTCACGCGACGATGTGCCAGGAACGATCGGTCACGACAGCCACGTCGCGGCTGTGCGGGTAGCCCGCCGCCGCCAACGCGGTCAAGCAGTCGGCAACCTGACTCGCGGCAACGGCCGCGAGTATGCCACCCGAGGTCTGCGGATCGGCCAGCAACCGCACTCGTGGGTCGTTTAGCGCACAACCGGTCACGTCAAAGTCAGCAAGAGCTTTTTCATTGTTGTCCTGCAACGTACTCGCAACACCACTCGATAGACTTTCCAGCGCGCCCTCGAAGGCCGGAACCTGTCCGAGCCTGAGCTCCACGCCCAAACCGGAAGCCCGCAACATCTCGCTCAGGTGCCCCGCCAAACCAAAGCCTGTGATGTCGGTAGCGGCATGTACACCGTGTGCCCGAAACACCTCCAGTGCCGATCGATTGGATTGGTCCATGCTTTCGAGTACGGGTTGCACTTGGCGGGACGGGGCGACACCGCGCATGTTCGCGGCCATGAGCACACCAACGCCGAGTGCTTTCGTGAGAAGCAAATGATCGCCGACACGCAGGTCACCCTTGCCGAGCAGGGGTTCTACCAGGTTACCTGTTACGGCCAGGCCCAGCGAAAGCTCTGGGCCCTCAGACGAGTGCCCTCCCACGAGGGGTACGCCCTCCTCGTTCAGCACATCGACCGCGCCGCGCAGTAATTGGTAAAGATCGTCCTCCATCATGCTTTCGGCCATGAGCGGCACGGTGGCCAACGCCATGGCGCTGGTCGGTTCGGCACCCATCGCAAACACATCGTTGAGGCTGTGGTGGGCAGTGATCCTACCGAACAGATACGGGTCGTCGACCAAGCTTCGAAACCCGTCGGTCGTCAACACCAACGGTGCGCCGCCCGATCGCAGTACCGCAGCATCATCGCCGATGCCTTGCATCACGTTGTCGAAGTCTTGCGCCGGTAGCCGGTCGAGCACCCGTCGTAGCGGATCGGCGCCGAACTTCGCCCCGCACCCCCCGCAGCGCATAGGATCGAATGCCGCATCGTCCGTTAGCGGTGACGTCGGCCTCGCGGCGTCATCCTGCATGCTGGGTAGATCCGTAAACCGCGCCATGAAGCGACGGTCGATCCAGTCTTTCCATCGCCAAACCCAACGACCCTCCGCGGTAAACCCAGCCCGCGATGCCACGGCACTGCCGTTGCCGGTACCAATTAGGCTCAAGAATCGGCGTTGCGCTTTGAACTGCTTGAGTTTCAGCCCAAAGATCGCGCGGCGCAGGTTGGTCGTTAGCGGCGGACCCGACCGTACCGCGAACACGCCCGACTTGGGACGCTCTTGCCCGACCAGGTGGGCGACGTCGCCAACCGCGAAAACTTGCGGATGCGAAACCGAGCGCAATGTCGCATCGACTTTAACGAAGCCTTTAGCGTCGGTTGCAAGTCCGCTTTCGGCGAGCCAAGGTGGCGCGGCGACGCCGGTGACCCAATAGAGATGGTCCCAAGACCGCGTGCGACCGTCCGCCAAAGTGACGTTGCCCGGCTCGCTACCGACGACCTCGGCCTCGACGACTTCGATGTTTGCTCGCGTCAGCCGCTCAGCGAGTCGCCGGCGGACGGCATCGGCATGACCCGGCAAGAGCGCCGTAGCGACGATACTGATGGCGACTTTCGAGCCCAACGCTTGGCGCACGGCAAGCGCCAACTCGACGCCTCCGGCGCCACCGCCGACAAACAGGATTTCGGTGCCGGACTCCGCACATGCTTGCAATTCATGCCATGCCGGTAGAAAACGCCCAATTGGCTTCACGGCGACCCCAAGATCTCCGATCTCCTCGGGTACCGCACCGCTGTTGATCGACAGAAAATCGTACCCGAACGGCGGCCGGTCGCCGCAATGCACCCGTTTGGCATCGAGATCGAGACGGTGCACTGCGCCTGTGATCAAACGCGCGCCCGCAAATCGGCACAGCGGGCCAAGATCGATGTGAATGTCCGACCATTGATAGTGGCCAGCGACGTAGCCGGGCAACATGCCGGAATACGGCGTATGCAACTCTCGGGCGATGACCGTGACACGGACACCATCCATCGGCGTCATGCCGAGAGATCTCAATACTTGGACGTGGCTGTGACCACCGCCGATCAACACCAGGTCGCGAACCGGTGGCGGAGAATGGGAATTCACACCTATTCGTCGGAACCTAGATCGAGATAATCGACTTCGTGATCGAGTTGTTTTTGCTCGCTGCGTCGCTCAATGGCGCGGCGAATCGCCAACGACTTGGCATTCTGTTCTTTTTGGCTCAGCTCGACGACCTTCTCGACATCTTCGTCTTCATCCTCGTCGCTCTCACCTTCGAACTCCGTTAAGTCTTCATCCGGCAGCGGCGCATCGTCATCGCCTTCGACTTCTTCTTCGTCGTCGTCTTGTTCTTCGAGAGTGTCTTGTTGATCGTCTTCGAGATCGCGCATCGACGTGATAAATTCGCCTTGGTTACAGTCTGCGGAAGCATCAAACCATTCGGCGTTTTTTAGGCTGACGTTAGGTTTCTGTCAAGAAGAAATTGC
>CBDTZM010000426.1:0-2843 GCA_965364915.1 uncultured Pseudomonadales bacterium
GGCGATGCCGTCTTGGACCACGACGACGGAGGTCTCGTGCACGGAGGCGACCGCCGGGAAGACCCCGGCCTGAGGGTCGCTTGTGGAGTCGTAGATATTGGCGATGGCGCCGGCGAGTTGGAGCCCGGGCGGCAGGGTGACGACGGTTTCGCCCGCGCCATCTACCCGGTACACACCCCCGCCGACGGCGACATCGTCTTCGCCCTGTCGATCGGCGACGTGACGGTCGAGGACGACGATCTGCTAGAACTCGGAGTAGTAGCGGCCAACGCCGTCACCCGGGCCATTGCGGTTGGCGTCTATCACGGGGCGCAAGGCGGCGAGATGTGAACATCGACCAACTCAGAGAGCGCGTCGACGGCAAGCGCGACGATCTTGTCGAACTGACTCAGAACTTGGTACGCATACCAACCGTCAACCCGCCCGGTGACGCCTACCAGGCGTGTGCCGAGCTGTTAGGCAACCGACTGGTCAAGCGCGGTTTCGAAGTGAATTACTACCGGGCGGAAGGTACGCCGGGCGACAGCGATCGCTATCCCCGCATCAACGTCATTGGCCGCAAAGAGGGCGCGGCGCCCGGGCCGTGCGTGCACTTCAACGGGCACATCGACGTCGTCGAGGTCGGCGCCGGATGGGCTCACGATCCTTTCGCTGCGAACATTGTCGACGGCAAGATCTACGGACGCGGTACCTGCGATATGAAGGGCGGCTTGGCCGCCGCCGTCATCGCAGTAGAAGCGCTGCTGGAAACCCATCCCAAGTTTTCCGGCGCTCTTGAGATATCCGGCACCGCCGACGAAGAGACCGGCGGTTACGGCGGCGTCGCCTACCTCGCCGAGCGTGGCCTGATCGCCAAGCCACGCGTCGATCACGTGATCATTCCGGAACCACTCAACAAAGATAGGGTGTGCCTCGGCCATCGGGGCGTTTGGTGGGCAGAGATTGAAACCATGGGGCGCATCGCCCACGGTTCCATGCCGTTTCTCGGCGAAAGCGCCATTCTGCACATGTCCGCGGTGCTCGACGCGTTCGAGGCACAACTCTACCCGGCACTGGCGCGCAAAAGGACCGAAATGCCGGTGGTCCCCGACGGTGCGAAGCAATCGACCATCAACATCAACTCCATTCACGGCGGCCAGGGCGAGCAGTTCGATGGCCTGCCGGCGCCGGTGGTTGCCGACTCTTGCCGCATGATCATCGACCGGCGTTTTCTGATCGAAGAGCAACTCGACGAGGTGAAACTCGAAGTGGCAAACATCTTGAAAGGCCTTGCCGATCGGCGCCCGCATTTTCGCTACCACCTGAAAGATCTTTTCGAAGTTATCCCAACCATGGCCGAACGTGACGCACCTGTGGTGATTGCGGTCGCCGACGCCGTGCAGGAAGTCATCGGCAAGCCGGCAGAATTTGTCGTCTCTCCAGGCACCTACGATCAGAAACACATCGACCGCATCGGCTTGTTGAAGGACTGTATCGCCTACGGTCCGGGCATCCTGGATCTTGCTCACCAGCCGGATGAGTATGTGGTCATTGAAGACATGGTGGACTCGGCAAAGGTCATGGCCATCGCGGCACATCGATTGCTGGAAGGAACGAACTAGTGCGCCTGAAGCACAAGACCGCCGTCGTCACCGGCGGTGCATCGGGGTTCGGCGCGGGCATCGCTAAGAAGTTCGTCGCGGAAGGCGCGAGGGTATGGATTGCCGATGTCAATGCGACAGCCGCCGCCGCGTTCGCCAGTGAAACGGACGTGCGCTATAGCGTGACCGACGTCGGGTCCAACGACTCGGTCCAAGCGCTTGTCGCGGCCGTGTGCGAGGAGTTCGGACACATCGACATCTTCATCAACAACGCCGGCATCGGCCATCTGCCGCAACGCCTTGAAGAGATCGACGAGGCCGAGTTCGACCGAGTCTTGAACGTCAACGCAAAATCCGTTTACCTAACCAGTCGTCATGTCGTTCCGGTCATGAAACAATCCGGCGGCGGCGTCATCCTGAACATCGCATCGACCGCCGGCATTAGCCCGCGACCCGGTCTGACCTGGTACAACGCGAGCAAAGGTTGGCTCATCACGGCGACCAAATCCATGGCGGCCGAACTCGCCAAGGACAACATCCGCGTCAACGCATTGGCGCCCGTCGCCGGAGAAACCCCATTGCTCGCGACGTTCATGGGCGAGGACACCCCTGAGATACGTGAGAAATTCCTGGCCACCATTCCGCTGGGGCGCTTCTCCACTCCGGAGGACATCGGCCAGGCCGCCTGTTTTCTTTGCTCCGACGAAGCCAGCATGATCACGGGCGTTGCGCTCGAAGTGGACGGGGGCCGGTGCATATAGTTACCCTGGCTGCCTAGTTCTGGGAGGTGATGGTGAGCCACGCGCAACTGATCGAGATGGCCAAGCACAACTTGGGCCACGCCAATGCCGGTACGATCGAGCAGACCGACGAGATCCTCAAGGTTCCGGCCAGCAACTACACCGACGAGGCACGCTGGCATCTCGAGATGGATCGCGTATTCAAGCGTGTACCGTTGATGTTGGCCATGACCGCCGAGATGCCCAATCCTGGTGACTACAAATCGATGCTGGCGGTGGACACCCCCGTGCTGATCAGCCGGGGACAAGACGGTGAGGTACGAGCCTTCATCAACATGTGCCGGCATCGCGGTTCGCAAATCATGCCCGAGGGCACGGGCAATACGGCACGCTTCACGTGCCCATACCACGCGTGGTCCTACAGCCAGGCGGGGGAACTCATGTATAAACAACAGATTCCCGTCATTCCCGTCTGCGCGGGAATGGCGCGGGAACTCACAGCCACCATGCCAGCAGTTTGAGG
>CBDTZM010000427.1:0-2840 GCA_965364915.1 uncultured Pseudomonadales bacterium
GGGACAATATCGTGAAAGCGACTTTGTGCGACGTGCAATACCGGGCCCACGACGCGCCGTCCTGCCTCCTCGAACATCTTGGCATCGGGTTTGTAGACGCCGACCTGTTCGGCGGTAATGGTGTGAGCGAATGGAACCTGTAGCTGCTTGGTGGAGTATGCGAGCAGGTCGTCGTCGATGTTGGAGAGTATGGCGAGCTCGAAATGCTCGCTAAGCTGCTGCAAAGCGGCGATGGTATCCGGGAACGGTTGCCAGGCCTCGATGCTGCGACTGAAAGCGGTGAGTTGCTCATCGCTCGGGGTAAACGCCAAGCGCGACCCTAACCTCTGCAACACCTTAGCTAAAACCTGCTTGTAGCTGCCGCCTTCCTCTTGGGCTAGCGGTTCCAACTCGCTGTACGCTTCGAGCACGAACTCGTCGATGACGTGCACATCATAGCCTTCCAATAGAGGCTGCAAAAACCCGAGGATGCCTTTTTCCCAATCGATCAGCGTGCCGTAGCAATCAAAAGTGACGGTGTTGTACCTCGCGGCATCGATGTCACTCATATTGGATTCGATCGAGAATCAGACCGTAGAAAAAAGGATTGCCGGATTCGGCGCTGGCGCGGTCGAAGTACCAGCCGATGTGTCGTTGACAATCGCCGCACGCGGCAAGGCGCCAAAAATACCCGTAGAACCAGGTATCCGCGGCCTCCGGTGCACCGGAAAGACTGCAACCAAGAGCTTCGGCGAAACAACCGATGTGATATTGGTACCCGTAGGGGTTGGTGAATCGATGATCGTGGCTGCCGTTGACGTCGATTCGGTCGGTCCGGCGACCGATGACCGACGAGCATGTCCCACAGTATATGAAGTCCTTTTCCTCCTCAGATTCCTGATCGATCAGACCCTTGAGTTTCGGATCGAGCGCTTGACGCTCTTTGTCGACCACGTCGATCATGGGGGACTTCTTCCACCGGTGGTTGTCATGGACAGTTTCGATAGCATCTTTCAGCGTGCCGCTGAGCGCAAGGGGGGTGTCGATGAGCTGGAGGCGCTGCTACCAAAATCCGAGAGCGAACTGTCGCTGAAAGAACTGCAGGACGATCGGGTGTTGGCGGAGATGACCAAATGTATCTTCCGTTCGGGCTTCGTCTGGAAGGTGGTCGAGAACAAGTGGCCTGGTTTCGAGGCGGCCTTCTACGGGTTCGACGTGAGGCGCTGCGCTATGCTCTCTGACGAAGAGCTAGAAGCCCTCACCCAGGACACATCGATCATTCGCAACGCCAAAAAGATTCAGTCGGTATCCAAAAACGCGGCCTTCATTTTGGACGTGCGCGCGGATCACGGCAGCTTCGGTGCCTATCTGGCCGATTGGCCGACTAGGGATATCGTAGGATTGTGGGATGATCTGAAACAGCGCGGCGACCGCCTAGGCGGTCAGACCGGCAAGTTCTTCCTGCGCTTCATCGGCAAAGACACGCCGATGTTTTCCAACGATGTCGTCAAAGCACTCGTTGCGATGCGCATTGTCGAAAAAGCGCCGACGAGCAAGAAAGCCATCGCCGTCGTCCAAGACGCTTTCAACCAGTGGCACGACGAGAGCGGCCGCGATCTATGTGAAATCTCCCGCGTACTCGCCTGTTCGGTACCGTGACGGTCGACTCCGACAATGACGTTGCAAGCCTGATGGTGGTCGGTCAGGCGGTGCGGCGCGCTTTCGCTGCGATGCACCGCGCGGCAAAGCCCGGTGTGAGTACCGCCGAACTAGACGCCATCGGCGCGCAGATCCTGGAAGCGGCAGGCGCACGCAGCGCGCCACAACATTTCTATGAATTCCCCGGTGTCACGTGCATTAGCGTGAACGAAGAGGCGGCACACGGCATTCCGGGCAGTCGACTGTTGCGGCTGGGTGACATGGGCAACATCGATGTTTCCGCGATACTGGATGGTTATGTTGCGGACATGGGCGAATCGTTCGTGGTGGGACCGGCGCGTCCCGAACAGGCCAAGCTCATTCAATCGGTAAGAGCGTCGGTCAGGGCCGCGCTCGCGCGTGTGCGCGCAGGTAGGTCTCTCAACGTGATCGGCAAGGCGGTGCAGAAAGTGGCCGACCATGCCGGTTTCAAAATCGTCGAAAATCTCGGCAGTCATGGCGTTGGGCGATCGATTCACGAACAACCCTCCTACGTTCCGCTCGACAACCCCAACGAACGTCGACGACTCGAGCGCGGTATGGTGATGACCATCGAACCGTTTTTCACGACGGGCCCCGCCTGGGTAGAGGAGCAAGCGGATGGATGGACGCTGTGCGTGCCAAAAGGCGAGATGGTCGCCCAGTACGAACAGACCTTGATCGTCACTGACCGCGAACCGGTGCTGGTCACCGCATGATCGATGCAACCGTGATTGACGGATAGGAGGGCCGGTAAGGATGCAGTATGCGCTTAGCGAACAACAAGCCGCGTTGCGGGCCGAAATACGATCGTTCTTGGCCGCATCCCTGCCAACGGACGTCGCCGAACGTGTGCGCCTGGGCAAGGGCGTGGGTAAAGCGCAACTGACAAGCTGGACACGCACGCTCAACGAGCGCGGTTGGGCGGCGCCCAACTGGCCGCGGGCACACGGCGGCACCGGTTGGAGCCTGGTAGAACGCCACATCTTCGATGTCGAGTGTCGCGCCGCACATGCGCCGGTGCTATCCGGATTTGGGTTCAACATGGTCGGCCCAGCCATCATCAAATACGGCTCGGATGCGCAGCAAGCCGAGTTTCTGCCGAAAATATTGAATGCGGATCTATGGTGGTGTCAGGGCTACTCGGAACCGCAGGCTGGCTCGGATCTGGCGTCGGTGGGTAC
>CBDTZM010000428.1:0-2837 GCA_965364915.1 uncultured Pseudomonadales bacterium
TTGTTCATCATGGGCATGGGGTTTCTCGACACGGCCATGGCCGGCCGCTACAGCTCCACGGATCTCGCCGGCGTCGCGATCGGTGGCAACCTCATGTGGCCGGTCTTCATGTTCATGACCGGACTCACGATGGCGGTAACGCCCATGGTGGCCCAGTTGACCGGTGCCAAGAAAGTCCCGGACACCGGCGCCATCGCGAGACAAGGCGTATGGATGGCACTGGTCGCTTCGCTGGCGACGATGGTCATCTTGCAGAACGCCGAACCGCTGTTTCACTGGATCGGTGTCGATGCAGCGGTAACGGCCGTCGCGACCGGGTATCTCGACGCCGCTGCCTGGGGCATGCCAGCATCGATGATTTACGTGGTGCTGCGCTACACGTCCGAAGGTCTGGGACACACCCGGCCACCGATGGTGATCGCAGGCGCGGCGTTCGTGTTGAACGCGCCACTCAACTATCTATTCATCTACGGGGCCTTCGGTTTCCCCGAACTCGGCGGGGTGGGGTGTGGCTGGGCAACGGCGATCGTCATGTGGTTCGAAGTGCTAGCGATGTTGATCGTTGTCAGGCGGCCGTTCTTCCGCGCAACCAATTTTCTCGCCCACATCACCGGACCCGATCTCGGCATCATCATTCGAATACTCAAGATCGGGCTACCGATCGGACTGACCATCTTTCTCGAGATGGCCGTCTACTCCGTGATTGGATTCCTGATCGCGACCCTGAGCATCAGCGCACTCGCAGCGCACAGCATCGCGGGTAATTTGAATTGGCTAACCTACGTCATTCCAATGAGCCTTGGATCGGCCGCAGCCATTCGCGTCGGTTTCTACGTGGGTGCCGGGCGCCCCGAGGTATCACGGCAGGTCGCGGCCACCGCATTTCAGATCTCGCTCGTCTACGCCGTCATCATCAGTCTCATCGTGGTCACGCTCCGCTACACGCTCGTCAGCATCTACACCGAAGACGAAGCCGTGTTGAGCATCGCCGCCAACCTGATGCTCATTATCGCTGTCTATCAGATCGTCGACGACACCAACGCCACCATGGCGGGCGCACTTCGCGGTTACAAAGACACCCGGGTGCCCATGGTTTTCTCGCTAGTGGGCTATTGGCTGTTTGCCCTACCCCTCGGTCATTACCTGGCGACCGGTTCAGCCGCCTTAGGCGTATACGGCTACTGGATCGGCATGGCGATCGGGCTGTTCCTCGTCGCCGTCTGTATGGGCGTGCGGTTGTACAATACTAGCCACAACACCACCCGCATCGAACAACTCGCGCTTGGATAGCGACACACGGTTGGAATGGCCGCCGCACTTCTATACTCTCGACGTTGAGCAAAACTGGGGGATGCAACGTGGCTAAACGTGTGGACTGGTACTACTACCGCAACGGCTGAACTAGCTGTACCAGAGCCTCCAAGTTCCTGGAGGCCAATCAGGTCCAGATCAAGGACCGAACACCTGCGAGCAAAAAGCTCCAGGCTACGGACGCGCGCGCATTGCTAAAACCCGCGTCGAAACTGATCGTCGCCAAGGGTAAGAAGATCAACGAGTTCAAACTCTCCGACAAGGTTCCCAAGCAAGCGGTAGAGGCCATGCTCGGGCCGACCGGCAACCTGCGAGCGCCGACGCTCCGCGTTGGCAAAACCTTGGTCGTGGGTTTCAATGACGAGGCTTACCAGTCGTTGTTCGGTTGACCAATGCCTAGCGGCGCCGCCAGCTCGTAGAGTATGCTCGAACCCACCGTTGGTCGTGGGGAGTGAAAGCGATGGGGCAGTCGCGACGACAATTCGTGGGCCGCTTGAGCGGCGGCGCGGCGCTTGGCGGCCTCGGCGGTTTTTCAACTGCGGCGCTCGCGGCACCTGCAGCGAACCTCGGTGTTGGTAAAGCGCCCGACGATGAAGCCTTTTGGCGATTGGTCGCTGCCGAGTTCTTGACGTATCCGAACGTTGCGCACATGAACACTGGAACGCGCGGCGTCTCGCCGAGAAGCGTGGTCAAGGCGCAATTCGAAGCCATCACCAGCTACGACAGCGACTACCTGAGCTACGCCCGCAACATCAACAACGTGGACTATCGCGGGCAGCTCAGAACCAAGTTGGCGGCTTTCGTCGGCTGCAAGAGCAACGAGATCGCGGTCACCAACAATACCACTGAGGGGATGGCGTTCGGCACCTTCGGGCTGGACCTGAAAACCGGCGACGAGATCATCTATACCAACCACGATCACTCCGGCGGGGCTCAGCCAATCAACCTGTGCGCGGCTCGCTACGGGGTCAAACCCATCGTCGTCGATCTCTCGGATCGTAAGTTTCACCCTCCGGAGAACGCCGATACCGTGGTGAAAGCCTTCGAGCAAGCGATCACCCCACGCACAAAACTCATCAGCTTCTGCCACATCAATTACACCGACGGGTGCGTGCTGCCGGTTAAGCAGATCTGCGAGATGGCTCGCGCCAAGGGTATCTTGACGCTGGTCGACGGCGCTCACCCACCCGGCATGATGACGCTCGACATCAACGAACTCGGCTGCGATATGTACTCAGGCGCCGGACACAAGTGGCTGTTGGCCTCGATGCTCACGGGGTTTTTCTTCGTGCGCGAAGAACTTCAGGATCGAGTATGGCCGATCGTGTACTCCGGACCCGTGAACGGCACCACGATGTACGGCGAACCGGCCTCAGACTCGGCATACAACAACCAGGCCAAAACTGCCGCGCGCTATGAAATGCGCGGCTCGCTCAACTTCGCCAAGGCCGCCTCGCTGGACGCGGCGTTGGCATTTCACCAAGACCTGACGCCGGCAGCGATCGAAGCCCGGGACCGCTATATGG
>CBDTZM010000429.1:0-2806 GCA_965364915.1 uncultured Pseudomonadales bacterium
CGGCTCTAACACTGGTGAATGGCGCGCTGCTCTATCGCGTTTGGTTCGGGGGGCGATGGCCGGTTTGGCGCAAGCTGCGACATACCGGTATTGCGCTGCTCGCGCTGCTTACGTTGGTGTTTTTGTTCGAGGCGAACGCGATCGGTTACCACTACTTCTAGGGGGGTACGTGGGCGACGAAATCGAACGCCGGCATTTCAATGCTGAAGATTTCAGCATCTTCCGCTTTCGCCTCGATGACGAAACCAAGCTTTTGGGAGAACACTTCAACTCGAAACTGTTCAGCGCGCGCGGCGATGTTGCAGGTTTCGAGTTGGAAGCCTGGTTGATCGATGGCAACGGCGAGCCGCTGCCCAGGAACCACGACTTCCTGGCGCGCTTGAGGAACCCTCTCGTGGTACCGGAACTTGCCAGCTACAACGTCGAGCTCAACGGTAGCCCCACAGCGCTTGCAGGGCGGACGTTCGCTCGGCTGCATGACGAATTGTCGGCGACTTGGCGCGATTGTCGTACTGCAGCACAAGACCTCGGATGCCACCTCGTGACGATCGGCATCTTACCGACCATCCGCGAGGCCATGTTGAATTCCGAGCACATGTCGAAAATGGTGCGCTACCAGGCTTTGAACGACCGGGTAATGGCCTTGCGGGACGGCAAACCGCTCGAGCTGAGGATCGAAGGGGAAGCCGATCTCTCCATGCAACACCCGGACGTCATGCTGGAAGCAGCGACGACCTCCTTTCAGATTCACCTGCAGTGCAAGCCCGATCGTGCGGTTCGAGACTTCAATGCGGCGATCGTCGCCTCCGCACCGATGGTCGCAGCAAGTGCCAATTCACCGTTTCTGTTTGGGCGCTTGTTGTGGGATGAAACGCGCATTCCACTGTTCGAACAGGCTGTCGATATCGGCGACCACTATCCGCATCGCGTGAGTTTCGGCGCGGGTTACGCGGATGAGTCGCTGTTTGAGGTATTCCGGGAGAACCAGAGAGACCATCCGATATTGATTCCTGCCGTTCACGACGATGCGCCCGGCAAACTATCTCATGTGCGTTTTCACAACGGCACGATATGGCGCTGGAATCGACCCTTGATCGGCTTCGACCACGACGGGCAAGTGCATCTTCGCATCGAACATCGGGTGGTGCCCGCAGGACCGACGATCAAAGACTGTGTCGCTAACGCGGCGTTGTTCTTCGGTTTAGTGCGGGGCTTAGGCCTGGAGTCAGACCCCATCGAACAGCGCGTTGGTTTCGACGTTGCGCGAGACAATTTTTACGCTGCGGCGCGCCATGGATTAGGCGCCACGCTCGTTTGGGGCGACAGACAAGTCGGCATTCGAGCACTGTTGCAAGAAGAGCTATTGCCCATGGCCCGGCGCGGCCTGGAGAGCTGCGGCATTCCCGCAGTCGACATCGACGATTACCTCGGCGTCATCGAAGCGCGTGTCGAGTCGAGGCAAAACGGTGCCGCTTGGCAACGTCGTTGGCTCGCCGAGCATGGCATGCATCCAAATCGATTGGTGATGGCGTACCTCGAACGGCAAGATCAAGGCGACCCGGTGCATACCTGGACGCTATAGACGGAGCTTTTGCGTTACCGATGCATCGCATGACTTGTGACGGGACCTCATCTAGTATCGACGGCCACTCATTGCTCAAGGAACCAGAGGCATGGCAAGTTTTTCCGATTTCGAGATGCAGTCCATTGCCGGAGAGTCAGTGGACTTGGCCAGCTTCAAAGAACAAGTGTGTCTAGTGGTGAACGTCGCCAGCCAGTGAGGCCTCACCCCTCAGTACGCCGGGTTGCGTACTCTGCAAGAACAACATCAAGGCGACGGCTTTACGGTTTTAGCTTTCCCTTGCAACCAGTTTGGTAAACAAGAGCCGGGCACTAACGAAGAGATTCTCGAATTTGCCACGTCGAAGTTCGATGTGAACTTCCCGATGTTCGCAAAAATCGAGGTCAATGGCGACGGTGCTTGCGATCTGTACAAGCATCTGAAATCCGAAAAGCAAGACGGCGAAGGCAAGGCAGACATCGCTTGGAATTTCACCAAGTTCCTCGTCGACCGGTCCGGTTCGGTTGTCGCGCGGTTTGAGCCGCCGGTGACACCGGAGGATATCGGCAAGGCGCTGGCAGAGCACCTCTAGCGAGAACGAGCAGCGTATACGGTATTGATTCGATCTTTGTTCAGCGCCGCTTCGGGCCGCTGATCTCAGAGGGCGATTTTTACGTAGGGGTTTTCTGTACCGTCGAGAATATACGGTGCCCCCCGCTGTTTGGCCCATTTCGCTAGAAAGTTGAGGTCCTTGGGGCGCTTGATGTTGCGTACGAGAATGACGCAGCGGTGGTCCAGCCGATCGCCGAGGCGGGTCAGCAGCCCCTGCACGCTGCTCGGCAGGGCGCGCGAGCCGTCACAGATGACGAGTTTGAAGTTGTCTGGCAACTTGCCCGGGTCGACCACGTACCAGACGAAATCTTCGAATATCTCCGATGGCGTGTTGATGACATGGGCCTTATCGATGGCGTATTGCGCCAAACGGGCGCGTATCAGGTTGCCCCAGTGGGTGTGGTGTTCGAGGGTCCAAAGATGTTTGTTGGGCGAAACACTTGCATGGCAGACGGCGCCCAGCACAAATGTGCCAAGGCTGGAGCCGCACTGCAGAATGGGTCCGTCGGTGAGCAGTGCTTCGTCGACACACTTGTTCGTAAACTGCCAATCGTCCTCGGAAAGGGAGTCGCCCCAGTCGCGGTACAAGGCCCGTAGATTGGGTCGGTCTATCTGCTCCGGCAGTTCTGCCAC
>CBDTZM010000430.1:0-2793 GCA_965364915.1 uncultured Pseudomonadales bacterium
CAAAGATCTGTTGATCGGCTTTTAGACAGATTGGTGATAAAAAACGGTCGGCTTAAGGGCACCTCTACAAACCCCTTCGAATAACAGCTTGGTAAAAGCGACTTCAGTCGCGATCCGTTAGCCAACCTTTACGCCGTGGAAGCTGCGTTATGTGTTGGCCGCACCTGTTGAACTGACCCTGTCGACGTTGCTTACTTCGCACGATGGTGGCTGCGCGAGCCCGTTTCGCGTATTATCCGAAACGTATTTCGCGACCAACTGCTTCAGCGCTTGAGTGTCGCTGCGCCGCGACTACCGTCAGCGCCGCTCCGGTCCGCGCGTTTTTGATGGGTCCGCCCCAGGCTGGAACTATCAATTACACGAGGAGACAGAGAGTGCCAAGAACGATTAGAGATCTCATGCCGGCGGATCTCGAGTTTCAGATGTTCGTGCTCGACGAGTTAGCCGATGTGCTGATCAAGCAAGGCGCAGACGTCCTGAAGCTCACGATCGGCGTCACCGAACTACCTATTCCCCAGACCGTGCTAGCGCGTATGGTCGACAAGCTCAACGATCCAGAGTTCGTGCGCCGGGTTTACCCGGAAGGGCTTCCCGAGCTTCGCGAAGCGATCGCGAGATTCTACAATCGTCGTTATGGGACAGACGTTGCGTCTGCAAATATCATTGTAAATACCGGTAGTTCTCCGATCTTTCGCAATATCTTTCAACTCCTGTCCGGGGCCGAATTCGAAATCATGATTCCGCGGCCCTATTACGCTCTGTATTTGTACTGTGCGACGTTGGCCGGCGCAAAAGTGAAATTCTACGATATTGACGTCCATACAAAGCGCGTCGACATGGATTCATTCCGACGCAATTTTTCGCCGGAGCGCACATCCCTTGTCGTGATCAACTCACCAGGTAACCCTGTCGGAAACGTCGTCACTCTCGACGAGTTGCAACAGATATACGAGATCGTCGACAACAACGCCTACGTCTTGAACGACGAGATCTACAACAACACGATGTTCTACGACGAGTTTCGCACGCCCTTGGCGGTGTTGCCGCAGTTTGATGACATCACGATCGTAACCAACAGTTTTTCGAAGGGTTACCGGATGTACACCAAGCGGGTCGGCTTCGCGATCTTGCCCGAAGAGCTGCAGAAGAACCTGCGCGTGATTCAACAGCACACGCTGCTGTGTACCGATCCGTGCTACCAATACGGCATGATCGCTGCACTCGATGACGAGGAAAGCCCGAAACAGCTCAGCCGCCTCTATCGGTCCCGCGCGGAGTACACGACGCAACGCCTCACCGGTACGGGCTGTGAACCGATTGCCGCCGAAGGTGGGTTCTATGCCATGCTGAGATGCAAACAATGGAATGCTGCGCACGGATTCGTGTCATCGAAGGAGCTCGCGCGCGATATCCTGGAGAAGGTCCACGTTGCCGTGGTACCCGGAACCGATTTCGGCGTGCCGGATGATCTGCGTCTGGCTTTCTGCAACGACCGTTACAACGAGGGTATCGATCGACTGCGGGAGTACTTCATGTCGACCACTACAAAAGAACGCGCTCCCGTTACTGAGCGTACGCGGGTGGCCGCGGGCAGCGAAGCGTGACAAGCGACCTCGCCGCGCCGGTCGAGGCATCCCACCTCGACGAATCGCCGAACACGCCAAACGAATCGCTTGCCGTGCACCGCGCGGTAGTCCTTGCCGCCGGTCGAGGCAGTCGCCTCCATGCATTGACCGGCGATGCCCCTAAATGTCTGACCGAAATCGGCGGCGAGCCCCTGCTCGAGCGCGCATTGCACGCACTTGCCTCCCAGGGCATTACCGAGGCGATCATAGTCGTCGGCTACATGGGCGAGATGGTTCGTAAGCGAATTGGCGCGCGATTCGCCGGAGTAGACATTCGCTATGTTGAAGCACCCGACTATGCAAAGACCAACAACATTCGCTCATTGTGGGACGCACGTGATTACCTCGATCAGGACCTAGTGCTACTCGAGGCCGACGTTGCTTTTGATCCGGCCGTCGTGGGGGCCTTGCTCCGGCATTCTGGTAGTAGCGCTGCCGTCGCCCCGTATGAGCCAGCACTCTCCGGTACCGTTGTACGACGTGCTCGCGACGGTCGAGTCACCAGCTTCATCCTCGGCGCCGACCAGGGTCCTCAGTTCGATAACACCAACACCTTCAAAACCGTCAACATCTACTTGCTACGCAAGCAACTGTTACGCGAACACATAATTCCACGGCTCTGCAATGTGATCAATGCGGGCCACGTGAACGGGTACTACGAAAGCATTTTTCGCGACTGCCTTCTCGATAAGACGTCCCCCTTCGAGATCGCGGCCGTCGACGTCTCCTCGAGTCGTTGGTCTGAGATCGATGACGATCGCGATCTCGATGCCGCCGAGTTCCTGTTTCTCGATCGCGACGCCCAGTTTGATCGCGTCCAGTCGCTTCACGGAGCCTACTGGCGCTATGGCTTTGTCGACCACTCTTACCTGTACAACATGCACTTCCCGCCTGCAGAAATGCTCGAGGGGTTCCACTCCCACCTTCGGGAAATCGTGACGAATTATCCCGTCGCACAAACGGAGCTTGCGCGACTCGTTGCCAATTGGACCGGTGCCAATCCGGATCACCTAGCGGTGGCCAACGGTGCTGCAGAGCTGATCAAAATCCTTGGCAACCAGTTCGAACACCGGCTCACGATCCCAACGCCTTCGTTCAATGAATATGAGGAAGTCATTGACCCGGAGGGACTCAACCGCTTCGCGCTTGACACCGAAACCTTTGCGTT
>CBDTZM010000431.1:0-2790 GCA_965364915.1 uncultured Pseudomonadales bacterium
CCGCCACAGGCGACGAGCGCAAAACACGCGGCAGTCCCGAACAACATACAAAACGGGCGCGATACCATAGAAAAGCCGGCCTACTTCAAGTCGAGCTATTCTTTCAAAACCGTCCCGGCCAAGACGTGACGTAGCGCACAGGTTGCTTCTTGCCAGAGCCTTGCAAATAAATTGACAATAATGTCGTTAAGTTCTCCACGATTTGTCCATTTGTTGTCGCGATGTGATCCTTATCACAGCGGCGAATTGGCCATTACACGACCCTACACCCCGCAATCTACGCAACTTGCCCATGGACCGGGCGGTATGGAACTCACTACACCTTCATCGACGTGAGGGTTTTGGTGTTTGGGCGAGGAACGTGTTCATGAAATCAACAGCCGCCGCTAACCGTGGGGCCATCGACACGCCCCGATCGGGGGTTCGTGTCCTGCTCTGGTGCATGATCGCCGCCATGGCTTGGCTACTGCCGATAACGAGCCACGCTACTCAACGCGACCAGGCCAAGCGCATTTACGATCGCATCGCCGGCGTACCACCGGATGATGCGACGTTGACCAACATGGTCACCGAGATGAACGCGACCAACGCCGTAAACGCGGCGCTGATATATGCAACACAAGCACCCGAGTTTTACAACGTCACGCTGAAGAACTGGGCCGCGCCCTGGACTAACCGCGACGATTTCGTGTTCGTGCCGTTGGACGACTACATCGCGACGGTCATCGGCATGGTGCGCGACGATGCGGACTTTCGCGAACTCTTGTCCGGCAACTACCTGTATACCGGCTCCGGTGCAGGCATTCCCGCCTACAGCCCCAACAACAACAACCACTACGAAGCACTGGAAAACGCCGGTACCGATCTACAGGCGAATCTGCAGCGCACCAACCAATCCCAGGTTTCCGACGTACCGGACGGCGCAACCGCAGGTGTCATGACGACCCGGTCTGCCGCAAAAGCGTTTTTCATCGATGGTACCAACCGGGCCATGTTTCGTTTCACGATGAAAAATCAAATGTGCAACGACATGGAGCAGGTCAAAGACACCACGCGCGTACCCGATCGCATCCGTCAAGACGTTTCTCGCAGCCCTGGCGGCGACAGTCGCATCTTCTTGAATAACTGCATCGGTTGCCACTCCGGCATGGACCCGATGGCCCAAGCCTTCGCGTACTACGACTACGTTTACGACGACGTTAACGACCCCGACGGCATGAACGGCGCGATCAACTACAACGACACCGGCGAAACCGACGCCGTGACCGGAACGCGAGTCGTCTCGAAGTACTTCAACAACAACGCAACGTTCGAACACGGGTTCATCACGACGAACGACGATTGGGCCAACTACTGGCGCGCCGGCCCCAATTTTCTACTTGGGTGGGACTCCGGACTAACCGGTTCTGGCACGGGCGCCAAGTCCATGGGCCGGGAGCTCGCCAATAGCGATGCGTTTGCGCAATGCCAAGTTGAAAAAGTATTTGCCAACGTATGCCTTCGACCCCCTCAAGACAGCCTCGACCGGAGTCAGGTCGATGCCATGGTGACCTCGTTTCGGGCCAGCAACTTCAATCTGAAGCAGGTCTTTGCCGAGTCAGCCGTTTACTGCATGGGTGACTAAGGTGGAAGCAATCATGAAAGCTCAACTATCTAACGTCCGAACGTTTACCTTTTTGGCAGCGCTGTTCCTGATCTACGGCTGCGGCAGCGGTAGCGGTGCATCGACATCGACCAACCCGCAAACCACACCGCCAAGCTTCAGCAACTACAACGGACCCGCGCCGGCGACCGCCGACATTCAGGCTTTCAAGCTGAACGTGTGGGACAACCTGGTGCCCAACAACCGCTGCGGCACTTGCCACAACGAAACCCAGTCACCGCGATTCGTGCGAGCAGACGATATCAATCTCGCCTACGATGCGGCCAACTCGGTCGTCAATCTCACGGACCCGGCACTCTCGATCATGGTTTCGAAAGTTCGAGGCGGCCATAACTGCTGGCTTTCGGACAACAATGCCTGCGGAGACATCATTCAGTCGTACATCGAGAACTGGGCGGGCGATAGCCTGGGCGGAGCCGGCAAAACGGTTCAGCTCGTACCACCGACCAACATGCCGTTACCCGGTGACAGCCGAAACTTTCCGGACGACGTGAACGACACCAACTTCGCAACGACCGTCTATCCGCTGCTGGATCAGTTCTGCGTGGGCTGCCACCGGGAGACCTCGGCAATTCCTCAAACACCGTTCTTCGCAAGCGCTGACGTACAAGCGGCCTACGAGGCGGCGCAAAGCAAGATCGACCTCGACACCGCAGCCAACTCGCGGTTCGTGCTGCGCCTCGGTTTCGAATCCCACAACTGCTGGGGTCCCACCTGCCAGGCGAACGCGGCCGAGATGGAAACAGAGATAAACAATCTGATCGGCAGCATTCCGATCACCCAAGTCGATCCGAATTTGGTCACCAGCCGCGCGCTCAGTCTGGTCGACGGCATCATCTCTTCTGCCGGCGGACGGCACGAAACCAACGCCATTGCTTTGTACGAGTTCAAAACCGGCAACGGCAACGTGGCATTCGACACCAGTGGCGTCGAACCTTCGGTGAACCTGACGCTTTCGGGTACCTACAACTGGGTCGGCGGCTGGGGTGTGCAGTTCATCGACGGCAAGGCGCAAGGTTCGACCACAGCAAGTGCCAAGCTTCACGCCCTGATCACGTCGACCAACGAATATACGATCGAGGCGTGGGTCGCACCGGGCAACGTCACCCAAGACGGGCCTGCTCGCA
>CBDTZM010000432.1:0-2775 GCA_965364915.1 uncultured Pseudomonadales bacterium
TTGCCCATGATCCCGTTCTACATCTTCTATTCGATGTTCGGGTTTCAGCGGGTCGGCGACATGATCTGGGCTTGCGGCGATATGCTGTGTAAAGGCTTCTTGCTGGGAGGCACGTCCGGACGTACGACGCTCAACGGGGAGGGCGTGCAGCATCAGGACGGCCATTCGCAATTGGTCGCCAGCACCATACCGAACCTCAGGAGCTACGATCCGGCATTCGCTTTTGAAATTGCGTTGATCGTAAGGGACGGCATTCGAGCCATGTATCAAGATCAGGAAGATGTTTTCTATTACCTGACGCTGACCAATCAAAGTTATCCGATGCCGCCGTTGCCGGATGGCGTGGACGAGGGTGTACTCAAAGGCATGTATTGCTATGACCGACAGCCCAATGCGGAGGTGAACCTATTCGGTAGCGGTGCGGTCATGACCGAGGTACAGCGTGCGCAAACGCTGTTGGAGACACTCGATATGCCGTGCAATTTGTGGAGCGTGACCAGCTATAACGAGTTAGCGCGGGACGCGCTTGCCGTCGAACGGCGCCAGATGATGGACGTGGGCGGTCACGATGCGCTGCCGTATGTGCAGACGCTGCTCGCCCAAGAGTCTGGGGTGTTCGTCGCGGCGTCCGACTACATGAAGGCATTGCCGAAGATGATCGCGCCCTGGGTTCCTGGCCCCTATACCGTACTCGGCACGGATGGCTTTGGGTTGTCGGAGTCGCGCGAGTGTCTGCGCGATCACTTCGAGGTATCCGGCGAGTGGATCGCGTTCGCGGCGCTGTCGGCTCAGGCGCAGGACAACCGGCTGGCGCGCGCGGTGGTCCTCGACTTTGCGCGTGCACACGGTCTAGACCTCGATAAGATCGATCCGGCGTATAGCTGACTCTCGATAGATCCAAATACTCTAAGAAAGGACTTTCCTTTCAAGCCTTAAGTGCTAAATAATTAGCATAGACCTGCTATAAAAATAGCACTTACTCACCACTCACGCTGGCAGGCCGAGAGCAGGAGCGCAACTTGGTACATCAAGATCACATCCACCTTTCAAGGCGCGAACGCCAAATCATGGACGTGCTGTATGCCTTCGAAGAGGCGTCGGTCGGGCAGATTCACGAAGCACTGCCCGACCGGCGCAGCTATTCGACCGTCAGGGCGTTGATGAAGAAGCTGTTGGACAAAGGTCACGTTCAATATCGCCAGGAAGGCGCGCGCTATATCTATCGGCCGGTCGTTGCGAAACGCGATGCCGAACGCGGCGCGATAGTGCGCCTGGTCAATACGTTCTTCGGCGGTTCCGCCGCGGATGCGGTCGTCGGGCTGATGGGACGCCAAGGGGACAGCCTGACGGAAGCAGACCTCGATGCGATCGAAATGGAATTGTTGCGCCTGCGGATGCGTCGGTAGTGGATTTCTTCGCCACCGACAGCGTGCTCAGCATACGCGAGTGCCTGACGGTCGTGTTGTTGACCGCATTGCTAACGCTTGCGAGTACCACGGCTTTCCCACGCAACGCCCCGACGCGCAAGATGTTCATGTTGTTGGCCGTGCTGGTCACGGTGCTGTTGCCGCTGCTGCTCTGTGCTGGAGATGTCAGTTGGTCGTTGGCGATGCACAACCCACCCGAACTCATCCTCGACGTGCCGCTGCCGAGCGGCCTGCTGGTCGTCTGGTTGTCCGTGGCGGCGTTGTTGGTGGCACGGCAACTGGTACGACACGGCTTGGTATCTCGGCGCGTCGGCGCTTTACCGATCATCGCGGAGCGGCGCATCGCCAACCTCATGCGGCAACTCAAACAGCGCCTCGGGGTACACCGCGATGTTCTGGTTCGCGAAGGCCGGGGACCTTGTTCCACCACCGTCGGTGCGGCGACGGTGGTGCTTCCCATCGGCTTCCGAGATTGGAGCGACAACACGTTGCGAGCGATCTTGAGTCACGAACTGGTACACATTCGACGCCGTGACGATCGATGGATGCTATGCGTGCGATTGGTGGTCGATGTCTATTGGTGGATGCCTTGGCTGCGTTGGTTTTACGGTCGCTATCTGGATGCCATGGAGGAAAGTTGCGATGACCGAGCCAGCCAGCTGTTTACCCACGAAGTCGGCTATCTGGATGGCGTCATCGAAGTCGCGAGACGCTCAATGGCCCGGTCGCTGCCAGGCCTGCCGGGCCTGGGACAACATCATCTCGTGACCCGCATTGGTCGATTTGGAGCGGCGCGTGACCTGCAGCTAGATACCCCCAGGCTTTACTGGTTGATGTTGGTTCTGATTTTCGTCGTCGTACTGATCACGAGTGTGCACCCCGTGCAGTTGGCGCTGCGCTCGGCGCCCACAACGCCGATGCAGGTCGTCGACCTACGGGGGGCACTGGATTCCAATCTCGCCATATATCCCGAGGTTTCGAGTTCGCTCTCCGACGGGCCGCAGGGCGGTGCGGTTGCCGCTCAGCTAAAACAAGTGCGGTACGAACCAAAACCCATCTACCCCGGCACGGCATTGCAGAAACGCCTTCAAGGCGATGTGGTGATCGAATATAGCGTCACGGCCGACGGTGGCGTGGCGCGAACCTTGGTCGTTGCCAGCCATCCGCCCGGCATGTTCGATGGCGCCGCGGTGCAAGCGCTGCGTAACACGCGCTATACGCCCGTTCACAAAGTCAGACCGGGGAACGTACCGGGGTTGTCGGAAGCGTCCCTAGAGCAGGTGCGTATCCGCAAACACTTTCGTTTTCGGCTTCGCAACGACGGCTACCGGCCCCGTCGGTAGTTGGC
>CBDTZM010000433.1:0-2755 GCA_965364915.1 uncultured Pseudomonadales bacterium
CTCCTTCATGAAGAAGATGCCTGCAACCATGAACATCAGCAGCAGAATCACGGGAAAGTTGGCGAACACCTCTGCGCGAACAGATTCAGCAGACGTCATGCCGATGACGACGGCTTCGATCGCTAGCAATCCCCCTGGTTGCAAGGGGTAGCATTTCAGTGCCATGGCGAGAGTGAAAATGAACTCCAAGACCAGGATCCAGCCGGTGATGAACGGGCCAGCGATCGTAAGCAGCAACGGATTGGCGACGAGAAAGCTTAAGATCGTGAGCTTGTACCACTCCGGGGCTTGACCGAGAAAGTTCTCCCATAAGGCGGTCAGGTGGTCGTTCATCGTGTTTGTTGGCACCGTGGTATTGCGCTTCAGTCATCTATCTTGTGTGAGCGTATCCGTACAGGCAAGGCTTCCATATCGGATGCGTTTGGTTTAGGCGCTGGCGAGAGCCTCGCTGCCAGAGCCTCGAACTGTTAGTTTTGCGGTATGTGGCCAAACGACCCAGATGAGTTCGATTCGATCGTCCGTGAACCGGAGAATTTGAACGAAGCCGAGGCGTGGTTTTTTCTGTTCGTGTCCGGCGAGATCGTGTGTTTGGCCGAGCAGGGCATACCGCGGCCCGTGACCGGCGACGATCTGCGCTGGGTCGATTTCGAAATCCACGACCGGCACTATCTTGGACGCTTTCAAGGCCGGGACTGTTTTGCGGCAGAAGCCTCGGGGCGGCTGCCCGAGGGTTACAAACGGTTGGGGCTGCGCGCCTGGCTGGGTAGGGTCGACCCGTCGTTGTTCTATCTCGCTGGTCGTGCAAAGCAAATCGTGGAATGGCACCACACCCACCAATTCTGTGGCCAATGCGGCGCCCCGATGCAGGATCACGCCGAAGACCGCGCGAAGCATTGTCCGGGGTGTTCGTTGATCGCTTACCCGCGACTCTCGCCCAGCATCATCGTGCTGGTGCGCAAGGATGACGAGATGTTATTGGCGCGCAACGCCAACTGGCCAACGGGAATGTATTCGACGTTGGCGGGCTTTGTCGAGCCCGGCGAGTCGATCGAGCAGACCGTGCACCGCGAGGTTTTCGAAGAGGTCGGTTTGCGGGTGACCAACCTCGACTATCGAGGCAGTCAAAGCTGGCCGTTTCCCAACTCGTTGATGTTGGGCTTTCATGCCGACTACGCCGCCGGAGACATCGTGTGCCAGGACGGCGAGATCGCCGACGCGCAGTGGTTTCGCTACGATGCGCTGCCCAACGTGCCGCCGGGTACGGCGATCTCCAAGTGGTTGATCGACGCCTTCGTGGAACAAAAGAACGGTCGATAATCGTGGTTAGTCGGTTGCATCGACCGGCCGGGACGCGTTCTGAAAGAACCCCATCAGGGCGAATGCCCACATGAGATAACCATCGGCCTTGAACCTGCCTTGCATGAACGCATCGATGGCGTTGCCTTGGCCGGAGAGCAACGCCTTCGCCGTTTCGACATCGCTGAAGGTGAACGTGACGTCCGGCGTTGCCCCGCCACCGAACACCAGTTGGCCGTCGCGAATCGTGAACTCCAGCGCATCTGAATCGACTGCGAGTCGGATGGTTCCGTCAAACCCTGCTGCCCGCCGCGCATCGAAGCGGCCGAGGAGCAGGTTCTCGAGGTCGGTAAAAGGCATGTCCCAATCACACAGGGAATTGGACCGCAGTTCAAGGTCGACACGTCCAGGCAGGTGGACGCCGGTAAGCCCAAACCAGTACAGTAGCCCGCTTTTGGGCATCTCTGGGCACCCTCGATGGAATACATCTACGACTATTTGAGCTTCTTGGCCCAAGCGATCACGATCGTGGTCGCCTTGCTGGTGATTTTGTCGGCGCTCACCGCGCTCGGCGCAAGGCGCCACCAAGTCGGCACGGGCCATCTAGAGATCACCAAGCTCAACGATCGTCTTGATGCATTGAAACAACGTATCGATGAAGTGGTGTTACCGCCCCAGGCCTTCAAGAAGGCGCTCAAGCAAGCCGCCAAAACCGCCAAGAAAGAGGCCAAGCAAGTCAGCAAGCAGGCGGCCTCCGACGAACCGCCCGGCAAGCGGGTATTTGTGCTCAGTTTCGAAGGCGATCTACAAGCCTCCAAGGTCCCTCAACTGCGGCATGAAATCAACGCTATCCTCATGCACGCGGCCAAGACCGACGAGATAGTCGTTCGTGTCGAGAGTCCGGGAGGCATGGTGCACGGCTACGGCTTAGCCGCTTCGCAGCTTCACAGGATACGCGAGCGGGGACTGCACTTGGTCGTTGCCGTTGACAAGGTCGCGGCGAGCGGCGGTTATCTGATGGCGGCGGTCGCCAACAAGGTGATCGCGGCGCCTTTTGCGTTGGTGGGCTCGATTGGCGTCGTCGCACAGATTCCCAACGTGCATCGGCTGCTGAAGAAAAACGATATCGATTTCGAGGTCATCACGGCCGGCCAATACAAACGCACGATGACCGTGTTTGGAGAGAACACCGAGGAAGGCCGCCAGAAATTTACCGAAGAACTCGAGGACGTCCACGCGTTGTTCCAGGAGTTCGTGCACGACAACCGGCCGAGCGTGGATCTGGCGAAGGTTGCCACCGGCGAAGCCTGGTACGGCCAGCGCGCCATCGATCTGAACCTGGTGGACGAAATCGCCACCAGCGATGCCTATCTCATGCAGAAGTGCGAGGACGCCGACGTTTTCGAGATTCGGTGGGTAGAACAGAAAAAACCGCTCGAAAGAGTGTTGGGCCAGATCG
>CBDTZM010000434.1:0-2750 GCA_965364915.1 uncultured Pseudomonadales bacterium
TACATTTACTCTGGCACTTTACTCTGACCCCACGGTTAGCGGATGACGCCGTCCTGGTTCATGTCGAGGCTGATGAACTGCCCGTAGGTCTGGTCGAAATTGAGCGTAATACCGGCCGTCACCGTGGCCTTGCCGCTACCCATTTCGGCGTAGGTGTATTCGAAGCCATTCGGTAGATGGATGCGCGATCGCGACGGTTCACCGCTGAACGCGTCGATAATCGGCGTACCTTGTGCCTCGACCAGCCCAGGCACGGATACCGACGCTTTGCGTTCGTCGACATCGATACTGACGTCTACCGAAGTTTTAACGGGATCCATGACCTCCGACATCGTGCTGTGGTAGACGAAGAAATGCGTCGAACCCGGCTCGGTCGACTCACCGTGCAAGACTTTTCGCAACGCTTCCTGCTGATCGTCGTCCGCACGTTCGTCGATGAGCGCCTGCATCTTACCGTTGCCCTCCGCGATCTCGCCGGGCCACTGATATAGCACCACCCAGTTGAGTCCATCGAGCTGGGTGTCATTGAAATGCCCCGTGTCGATGTGACCACTCACCATGGCCTCGCACGAACCGTGCGTGCTCTTGGCGCCAAACTGGCACGGACACCCCCAATCGCAGTTGCAGTTGGCGAACTCGGAACCGTGAATTTCCCAAACGTCGCTCACTTGTTATCCCCTTGTATTCTGGAACTCCCCGAGCAGCTATCAAAGCTCTGGACAATTGCCGTGTCAACCGGGCTTAGCGTCGTACCGGCGTGGCGTGCGCCGCACCTCTGAATACCGCATTGGCAATCAGCACATCGAGACCGTCCATGTAACCGCGGAAGCTGGGGTCCGCAGCAAAGCCGATGACGAGACCCCGCTTGACCGCCTGCACGAGCACGACGGGTTTACGAGCCCATTGCTTACGGGTCTCTTCCCACAAATACCCGCCGGCAATCAGATTGTCTTGGTCAGCGAATGAAACGACGTTGACGCCCTTGTCGAGTTTCAGAGGCGTAAACACGCTGTCGCCTCGAACGATGAACCGGACGTTTTCGGGAAGTCCCGCCGCGAGCCAATGCTCCTGATCCACCTGGGCGTTCACCAGCGCACCGGGAATTGGCGGCGGCTTGGGTTCACTAGGCGCTACCGCAGCGGCAAGATCCTCGGCGTTTGCCAACACTGCGCCCGGTGCGTAGCCATCGTCTTCATCGTCGTCTGCCGGTTCGGATTCAGCACCGGACTCGTCGCCGGCCAGCCGTTCAGGCTGTGTCGCCAATAGCGCAAAATCCTTGCTGCCGAGGTAGGCGACCGCACCTTCGACACCCACCAGCGTGCCGCCGCCTTCGACCCAGCGCTTGAGGTTCGCACCGATGTTCTCGGACAGCGCGCCGCCATAGTTTCCAGCCGGCAGTATCAACACATCAAATTCGTCGATATACGCGGAACCCAGGTTCTGCGTCTGCACAGGAGCAACCGGATAACCGAGTTTCTGTTCCAACACGTAGCGCAACGAACCCGCCGATGATACGGCCGCCGGTTGGCCCCACGCCATGGCGATGCGCGGAGCATGTATCTGCCGAACGGCTTGGCTACCAAAATTTACGCCGGTGTCCACCCACGAGCGATGCATCGCCAAAACTTCCGTTCCGGTCAGGTCGATCAGCTCCTGAATTTGCTCGTGCAGGGTCTCGTCGTTGGTCGCCACGCGCAAGATCAAGCCGCCCACGCCGAATTCACGGCCATCGATCGCAAACGGCTTGTCGCTCGATTCGACGTTCAGTCCCAGACGCAGAGCGTGGGCCAGGAAGCGCGCAGAAGACTGGCTACCCCATGGCACCACATACGCAACCTCTGCAGTTTCCGGTGCGGCGAAACCGGACGCTGCGACTGCGCTGGCCAGTGGATACCCCTCCACTCGCGCCGTGCAGCTCTCGACGTCCACCCCATAGAGCATCGGCAATGACCAAGCGACGACATCGTAAATCTGCAACCTCAGACGCTTGGCGCGCCGACGTTCCTGCTCGGCCCAGAACGCCTCATCCAATGGACTGTCGGCGGCTAGCAGCGTGCCGACCAACCTGCCTGCGGGTTGCGCAGCACTAACCACGTAGGTACCGCCGGGCTGGGTCGCCCCGCACAGGCGTGACGCCTCGCGAAGTTGACGGACCTCCACTCCCTGTGCCGTCAACAAGCCAGCCAGCTTGTCGACGCGACCGGTATCGCCCCGTCGCGGTAGTACGTACACCGTTGCGTCGCCCGAGTCTTGACGGTGTTCGAGAAACTCTCGCAGCAACCGGACCTTTTCTCGCGCGGCCGTTTCAATGGTCGCGATGCTGGCAACAAAGTGGCGGTGCACGCCGTCTCGGTAGCTCAGTTGGGTGCCGTCATCGCGGTTCGCCAGCAGGCCCCTGGCACTCGCCACCTCGAACGTCATCCCGGCCGCACCGTGTAGCGCCGGCCAGGTATCCGCGTACCCCGGGTAATAGGCGTCGTAAACCTCGCGCGTGAAGTAGTTGAAGCCAAACTGATCGAACCTTTGGGACGTGTAACGCCCGAAGTCGGTCAGCGTTGCAATCTGCCGGTCCGTTAGGTAAGGGTTGTACGGCTCAGCCGGTGGCGGAAAGTAGTACGAGCTGTTGGTATTCATCTCATGTAGGTCGACATAAACCAACGGAAAGAATTCCTGAAAGGCGCGCACGCGGCCCTGCGTCTCCGGCTGCGTCAGGGCGAACCAATCTCGATTCATGTCGAACAAATAGTGGT
>CBDTZM010000435.1:0-2749 GCA_965364915.1 uncultured Pseudomonadales bacterium
GATAGCGCCAGAGTAGCAACCCCGCGGCCATGTAAGCGACGCCAGGCACGAGTACCGCGAGCGTGGTAATCATCTTACCGGTACCGGGGTCCGTGGAAGCACCTTCCGCCATGTCGAAATCCAAGAAGCCAACCGCCGCGGTCGCAAGTGCCACGCCGATGCCGATCGCCAACTTAGAGATAATACCCATCACGCCGTAAAGAAAGCCGACCCGTCGTTTTCCAACGAGAAAATCATCGACGTCGGCGATATCGGGAATCATGGCAGGCGGTACGCTGACGAAACCACCGGCAACGAACCCCACAGTCATGCCAAACGACAACACGGTCCAGAACGGATCTGTAGATTCTATTATCAGCAGGAAGAACAAAATGCTCAAAACGCCGCCGACAGCCAACGTGAGCGACACCGCGAGGTGCTTGCCAATTCGGTTGGCGACGAAGATCCATAGTGGAATGCTGGCCAGCATCATGAGGCTCTGCGCTAACAAAACGCCGTACGCGGAGGATTCCGGCAAGCCGAGTACGTTTTTCATCCAGGGTAGCGAAACCGTCGTGAACATCGCGACACCAATGAACGTCACACCCCACAACGTACCCAATCGTAGAAACGCTCCGTTGCGCATCAACGCACCCAGTGCGCGGCGAACGGTAGTCGGTTGTTCGACTGCATCGGGCGCACGTCGAGTGACAGGCAACCCGATGAGGGCCGGTATGAATGCAACGGCCGTGACCGCGATCAGCACTATCGCGGTCAACTGCAGCACCTCGCGATTGCCGCTGATGCCGAGGATGAACGTCGCAAGAAACGGAATGCCGACTGCCAGAATCGCGGCGAGTTGACCAAACCCGGCCTTGGTGCCCATCAACCGAGTGCGAATTTTATAGTCGTTCGTGAGATCTGCCCCCCACGCATCGTAGGGCAGTTCGATGAGTGTCCAACCGAGATACGCCGCCACTATCCAGATGCCGAAATGCAGGGCTGACACGTCGTGGCCTGGAACAAAGAGCATCCAAATCGCAAGCATGAATAGTGGAATGCCCAACAACACGAACGGCTTGCGCTGCCCCAGGCGCGAGTGCGAACGGTCGCTCGCAATACCGACCAGGGGGTCTGTTAGCACATCAACAACACGAGCAAAGAGCACGACGAGCCCGACGACCGCGGCATCAATGCCTAAATCGCCGCCGTAGAATTGGGGGATGGTAACGGCCAACGGAAACCCCGCGAAGCCCAGCGGGAACCCGCCAAGCCCGTATGCGAGTATTCGGCCGTTGTTGATTAACCCGTCCCGCTGTTCTCGTCTGCGGCGAGCACGGTCTCTACCACACTGGCGAAGAAACTCGCCCCGTAGACCGAAGCATCGTCGTTGAAATCGTAACCCGGATTGTGAACCGGCCGCGTGTGATCTTCATCCTTGTTACCCACCAGCAGATAACATCCCGGCACCTGCTCCAACATGAAGGAGAAGTCCTCCGACCCCGTGCCCGGCGAAAGATCACGCAACACCTTGTCGGACCCGACCAATTCATCGCAAACACCAGCCGCCAACGCGCTGGCCTCAACATCGTTGACCACCGGGTGGAAGATAGTGCGGAAGTCGACGGTTGCTTTCGCGCCATGCGCAGCCGCGATGCCCTTGGCAAGCTCTGCCATGCGCGTCTCGATTAGCTCCATGACCTCCAGGTCGAAGGTTCGCACAGTACCAGACAATCGCGCGGTGGCCGGAATGACGTTGTACGCATCACCTGAATGTACCTGAGTCACGGAAACCACCGCGGTTTTCGACGGCTTTATGTTGCGCGACACCACACTCTGCAAGGCACCGATGAGTTCTCCGGCGATGACCACCGGATCTACCGAGTCGTCAGGGAACGCCCCATGCGCACCGGTACCCACGATGTCGATGTCGAAAAAAGCACCGGCCGCGGTGAGGGTGCCGGACGTTGCACCAAAGGTCCCTATCGGCATGCCTGTCGCGTTATGCATGGCGAATAGCGTGTCACAGGGAAACTGCTCGAACAGGCCATCCTCGATCATCGCTCGCGCGCCCCCAATGCCCTCCTCTGCCGGTTGGAAGATGAAATTCACCTGCCCACGGAAGTTTTGGGTCTCAGAAAGGTATTTGGCCGCCGCCAACAACATGGTGGTGTGACCGTCATGACCGCAGGCGTGCATGTGGCCGTCGTGTTTCGAGCGATGCGCGAACGTGTTCTCCTCGAGGATGGGCAAAGCGTCCATATCGGCGCGCAACCCGACGGAGGCGGTTTCATTACCCACTCGAAGCACGCCTACGACGCCGGTCTTGCCGACCCCACGAACGGTCTGAATACCAAACTCTTCGAGTTTTTCCGCCACGAACGCGGCAGTGCGTTGTTCGTTGAACCCGAGCTCCGGATTGGCATGAATGTCGCGGCGCCAGCGTTTGAGTTCGTCCTCCATGGCCACAATTGCATCTATCAACGGCATGATCGGTTCCTTGTCGGTCAGACTGTTCGGTAAGGCGAGCCGCCCTCAATTCTAAGCGGCCCGCTCGTTCGTTGCGAATCGGCAGGCACTCGCGCAACATACAACTGTGACAAACCACCCAAACTGAGCCGATCGTTGCGTCATTTTGTGCTCAACTGAATTGCCGCGAGGCCCGCAGACTGGAGAATGGGCGCTTCTTTCCATCACTTCGAAAAGGTCTTCGAGATGTTTCAACAACCAACTGCCCCCGCATCCATTGGCGGCGTACTCGACAACGGTT
>CBDTZM010000436.1:0-2745 GCA_965364915.1 uncultured Pseudomonadales bacterium
GTCGAAGGCAACGCCGTTGAGTTCTACACCAGCACGAGCCAACACACTCACGTCAAACTTGAGGTTGTGTCCGACCTTGAGGTGGGCTGCATCCTTGAGCAACGGCTCGAGCGACTCGAGCACTTGGGACAGCGACAACTGATCCGGCGCACCCACATAGGCATGACCAACCGGGACGTACGCGGCCGACCCCGGATCGGCGGCGAAGGCAAACCCGACGAGTTCCGTCCTCATGTAATCGACGCTGGTGGTTTCCATCTCGAACGCGAAAAGCTCGGCGGCCTCCAGCTTGCCGATCCACGCGCGCAGCGCTTCGATCGAGGTGATGCACGCGTAGCGGCGCTCAGGCGGTGGCGCATTAGGTGCGACAGCACCCCCGACCTCGGCGATCCAGGTCTTGAATTCGAAGCGCTCGTAGAGCGAGCGCAGCGCATCGACATCCTCCGGTTGCGGGACGAGATCATTCAAGCCGACAACGAGGTCGACATTGCACTTGATGGTCGTGAGCTGCCTCGATAGCGGCAGCTGCTCGAGGCTAGCCCGCAAGTTCTCGCCGACCTTACCCTTGACCTCCTCGGCTCTGGCGATCACCGCGTCGAGACTGCCGTATTCGTTCAACCATTTAGCCGCCGTTTTCGGGCCCACCTTGGGCACACCCGGGATGTTGTCGACGCTATCCCCCATCAACGCCAAGTAATCGATGATGCCCTCCGGCGGTACGCCGAACTTCTCGACAACGCCGTTCCGATCCATCGTCACCGCGGTCATCGTGTTGACGAGCGTTACGTGATCCGACACGAGTTGCGCCATGTCCTTGTCGCCGGTGGAGACCACCGTGTGTCGTTTCTGCTCGGTCGCCTGGCGCGCCAGCGTGCCGATGACGTCGTCCGCCTCCACCTCAGGGATGATCAAGAGCGGCAGACCCATGGCCTTGATGATGTCGTGGATGGGTTGAATTTGCTCTCTCAGATCGTCCGGCATGGGCGGCCGATTGGCTTTGTACTCTGGGTACAGATCGTCGCGAAAGGTCTTGCCCTTGGCATCGAAGACGACCGCGATGGGACTGCCCTCGTAGTCTTTGGCCAACTTGCGCAGCATCGAGATGACGCCCCTGACCGCACCGGTCGGGTGACCATCCGAGGTGGAGAGCGGCGGCAGGGCGTGATAAGCCCGAAACAGGTAGGACGATCCGTCTACCAACAGCAAAGGTTTGTCGTTTAGCCCTGGCTCTGTCACCATTCCCCCTTTGGTTACGGACGTCTATGGGCTTTTGCCCCCACACTGATGCCCCCCAGACGGTAATCTGTGCCCCGCACCATCTTACAAAATTTGCTCGTCCTTTTATTGGTCGTTACCCAGACTGGGTGGGCGGCCGGGCTCGAGGATCTGAAGGGGCCCGACGTAACAATCATCGAAGGCGAGGACCGCACGATTTACGAATATCGCCAAAACGGCAACTTGCGCATGGTCAAGATAGTGCCGAGCTGGGGTAAGCCGTACTATCTTTATCCTCGCGATGGCACAACGGGGTTTGGCGACTTGGAGAGGGCCGACATGTTGTTACCCACTTGGATCATCATCGAGTTCTAGGAAGCTCATTGAACGCTGTTATCAACGCCACTGCGGAATTAGACCAAGACACGCTGGAGGAAACCCTCACGCGCTATGACGTGGGCGCGTTGGTGCGTTACTGGCCGGCGCCGAACGGCATCGAGAACAGCAATTACTTCATCCGCACGTTGGCCGGCGAACTCAAACGCGAATTCGTCCTCACGATCCTCGAACAGCCATCAAATTCCGGACCAGCGTATGTGCCTCTGTTAGACGCTTGCCGAGACGCCGGCTTGCCGGTCGCACCGGTGCTACGCAACCGCGCTGGCAGCGCGTTCGATTCATTGAACGGCAAGCCAACGCTCTTGACGCCGCGCCTGCTCGGCCGCCACGTCTACAATCCAACCGTCAAGCAGGTGCAGGCGCTCGGTCGGTTCATCGCGCGTTTCCATCTTGCGACCGAAGACGCGCCGCTCGAGACTTCCGAGTATCCCCGCGATATCGAATGGCTGACCGAGCGAGCCCAAGTCGTCAAAGGCTTCATCGGTTACTCCGACGAATGCCTCATACGGGATACGGTGCAACGACTAGCGTCGATGTTCACTCGCCATGACGTCGCCTCCTTACCAAAAGGCGTCATCCACGGCGACCTGTTCCGCGACAACGTGCTGTTCGACGAACGCGGGCTGACCGGTGTTCTGGATTTTCACCATGCGGCGCGCGGCTTCCTGCTCTACGATCTGGCGGTTGCCGCCAACGACTGGTGTAACGATGTCGGCGGCGTGTTGGACCCCGAACGTACGACGGCGCTGTTTGCTGCATACCACCGCATCCGGCCGCTAACCCAACAGGAGTTGTGGTTTTTTCCGGTCTTTGCACTTTATGCAGCGGCGGCTTTCTGGCTTTCGCGCTTGTCAGTTGCTTTGCAAGCCGCGAACGCCGCGAGCATTCGCTTCAAGAATCCCGACGAGTTCAAGCGCATCGTGACCAACCACACGTCGCACGCTTTCTATCTGGACGAACGCATTCTCGAAATAGGCTAGTGAACTAGGGCTCGACCACTAGCAGGAACAACGAGAAATATTCTCGGGGATCGGACCAACACCCGTGTACCGCAAAGCCGCCGGTAGCTGCAATCTCGACAAATTGGTCCACATCGTATTTGTACGAGTTCTCCGTGTGGATCGCCTCTCC
>CBDTZM010000437.1:0-2733 GCA_965364915.1 uncultured Pseudomonadales bacterium
TGTTAGAAACCGGCCTTGAGGCTCGCTTCGATGAAATCGTCGAGATCGCCGTCGAGCACTGCGCCGGTATCCGTCCGTTCGACCTGGGTTCTCAGGTCTTTCACTCGCGACTGATCGAGTACGTAGGAACGAATCTGGCTCCCCCACCCGATATCCGCCTTCGAATCTTCGATGGCCTGCTGTTCGGCTCGCCGCTGCATCATCTCTAATTCGTAAAGTTTAGCTCGTAACTGCTTGAAAGCTTTATCTTTATTCTGGTGTTGAGACCGCTCACTCTGACACTGTACGACCGTATTGGTGGCAAGATGGGTCAACCGTACCGCCGAATCGGTCCGATTGACATGCTGACCCCCGGCACCGCTGGCCCGATAGGTATCAACCCGCACATCGGCCGGACTGATGTCGATCTCGATGTCATCGTCGATCTCCGGAGATATGAAAACGGACGCAAAAGAGGTGTGGCGGCGGTTGCCCGCATCGAACGGCGACTTGCGCACCAACCGGTGTACACCGGTCTCGCTGCGCAACCAGCCAAACGCGTAATCGCCCGTCACCTGCACCGACGCGCCCTTGATCCCAGCGACATCTCCGGGCGACAGTTCTGTGATCTGCATGGTGAATTGGTGTTTTTCGCCCCAACGTAAATACATGCGCAGCAACATTTCGGCCCAATCCTGCGCCTCGGTACCGCCCGAACCGGACTGAATCTCGAGGTAGGCGTTGGACGCATCCATTTCACCGTGGAACATGCGCCGGAACTCCAGCGCCGCCAACTCATCGTCGAGTCGGTCGAGTTCCTGATCGATCTCGTCTAGTGCTTCCCCATCATTCTCGTTCGCGGCAAGCTCCGCGAGCTCCGCATACTCTTCGAGATTGCCGTGCAATTTACTCAGCGTCGCGACAATCCGCTCGAGTGCGGCTCGCTCTCTGCCGAGTCGCTGCGCTTTGTCCTGGTTCTCCCATACGGCAGGGTCCGCAAGTTCGCGTTCGACCTCCTCTAACCGATCGCACTTGTCGTCGAAGTCAAAGATACCCCCGAAGCTGGACATCGCGCTCGGCTAAGCCCTTGATGCGTTCTCGGATGGAAGTGATTTCCGCCATATACCGTCGATGATTCGCTGAAAGCGCGCCAGTTTATGCCAACGCCTCGATATGCTCCACCAACAGTTGCAGCGAGGGAGTGCCGGTATAGTCGTTACTCTGCAGGCGATAGACGATATTCACCCGACTAGCCTCTTTGATGGGTGGCTGACGGAAGGCGATGCCGTCTAGAAGCCGTCCTTGGTCACCTCCTTGGTATCCTCCTTGGTAACGCAGTACGAGCTTCAAGTGATGCTCGCCAACGACCCGCTGACTAATCAAGTCGAACACCCCGTGAAATTGCGGTTCCGGAAATCCTTGGCCCCAAGGCCCCGAGTCAATAAGCAGTTGCGCAGTCTCGAGCGTCAACTCGGATGCCTGCAGCTCGCCGTCGGTTTCGATACGGGGCGACAGCGCATCAACCGGTAGCCGCGCCCGCACCTCCTGGTCGAAGGCTTTGCTGAACCGTTCATAGTGAATTCGTTTGATGCTCAATCCGGCCGCCATCGCGTGACCGCCGAACTTTTCCAACAACCCGGGGTAGCGGTTCGCCACGGCCTCCAAAGCGTCACGAATGTGCAGCTCGGGCAACGAACGTGCCGACCCTTTCAACTCCCCTGGCGCATGTTCCCCAGCTTCTGCAAACGCAATGACCGGGCGGTGGATCTTCTCACGCAACCGGCCGGCAACGATACCGATCACGCCTTGGTGCCAACTCGGGTCGAACACCGCAATCCCATAGCGATCTGCGACCGCAAACTCGTGGTTACGCACGATGAGCTCCGCATCGGTGACCATATCCTGTTCGAGCTCGCGCCTAGCCTTGTTGAGTTCGTCGAGCGCCATCGCCAGATCTCGCGCCTGGCCCAGGTCCTCGGCAAGCAAACACTTGATACCCAGCCTCATGTCGTCGAGCCGGCCGGCCGCGTTCAGCCTGGGACCCAACGCAAAAGCCAGGTCTGAGGCGTGCAGCTTGGCAAGGTCGCGCCGGGCGATCTCGCACAGTGCCTTTATACCGGGTCGACACCGGCCTTTACGAATCCGCAACAACCCTTGGTGTATCAACACTCGATTGTTGTGATCGAGCGGTACGACATCCGCTACCGTACCGAGCGCAACCAGGTCCAGCCAGTCGGCCATGTTTGGTTCAGCGACGCGACGTTCGGCAAACCAGCCATGCTCGCGAAGTCCCGCACGCACCCGGCTCAGTACGTAGTAGATCACGCCAACCCCGGCGATCACTTTGCTCGGAAATCGACAGTCGGGCACGTTAGGGTTCACGATGGCGTGTGCGTCCGGAAGCTCGCTGCCTGGCAGGTGGTGGTCGGTAATGATGACGTCGACACCGTGCGCATTGGCGAGCTTCACGCCGGCAATGCTGGATATGCCGTTGTCGACCGTGATGATCACCTTGGGATGGTCCTTGAGAGCGACTTCGACGATCTCCGGCGACAGACCGTATCCAAACTCGAAACGATTCGGCACCAGATAGCCGACGTTGGTCGCACCAAAGGCCTCGAAAAGCGAGACCGCGAGCGCGACCGACGTTGCACCGTCCGCGTCGAAATCACCAACGATCAACAGCCGTTGTCGTTCACGTATCGCCTCGATGATGCGGCTGGCGGCTGTATCGATCTGGCGCATATCTGTAGG
>CBDTZM010000438.1:0-2717 GCA_965364915.1 uncultured Pseudomonadales bacterium
ACCCTTAAAGCGGCGGAGTTAGGGGCCGCGCAAAAAGCCGTTTACATTTGGCACATGCCAGACACAGACGCTCAGTGCTGTGCGCCACACAATGCAATGTAGCTTGAGCGTTAAATCTCAGGGTTAAAAAAAGTTACTAGGCGTCACCGTTCCGGACGACGAGTCTTCGAGGTGGTCTAGCCAGTCGAATGCTATTCGAATTGGCGTCAACGACCTAGGAAGTCTGGGGTTCTCTTCTCCTTGAAGGCTCGCCGTCCTTCTTTGTAGTCATCGCTGTCGAAGCAATCCTTCACGAACTCGCGAATCTGTTCGAGTTCCTTGTCGCGTCCGCCTCGTTCCCAAGCGTTCAATGCGGCTTTGGCGGCTTTGACGGTAAGCGGCGCGTTGCCGGCGATCGTTTTGGCGTACGCAACGGTAGCCGCCTCGATGTCCTCGCGTTCGGCGATGAAGTTGATGAGTCCGATCTCCTTGGCCTCTTCGGCGTCCATGAAGCGAGCAGAGAAAAGAATGTCGCGGGCTCGCGACGGTCCGACCACGCGCGCTAGCTTTGCCAACCCGTCGTATCCGTAGCCTAAGCCTAAGCGCGCGGCGGGAATGCCGAACTTGGAATCGGGCGTGGCGAAGCGGACGTCGGCCGATAACGCAGTGGCTAGTCCGCCGCCGATGCAATATCCCTCGATCAAGCCAATGATGGGTTTTTCGAACGTCGCTAATCGATGGCCGGCCCGACCGGCGACTTGATCGTACGACTCTTGCTGGGCCGCACTCGCCCGATTGCTGTCGAATTCGGATATGTCCGCGCCCGAGACGAAGGCCTTGCCGCCGGCGCCGCGCATGATCACCACGCGTACCTGATCGTCTGCAGCATAGGCTTCCATGATGTCGGCAATGCCCTGCCACATCTCGAGAGATAACGCATTGTGTCGGGCCGGGTTGTTGAAGATCATCCAACCGATGCCGTCGGCGCTGTGGGCGAGCATGCGCTCTGTCTGCAGTTCGATTTCGCTCATGCGGTGGCCTTAATCTGTTCCGCGCGTTGTAGAGTTCTCTGTGCGCGAGTGAAATGCGGCGCGTCGACCATTTTGCCTTCGAAGCTGAACGCCATACGGCCCTCTCGTCGTGCCTCGTCGAAGGCTTCGAGTAGACGCGTCGCCTCGTCGACTTCATCGGTTGACGGGGTAAACGCTGCGTTGACGATGTCGATCTGCGCTGGATGAATGGTAATTTTTCCCGTGTAGCCCATCCAAGCCGCCTCCTGGCACTCGTCGCGTAACCCGATTTCGTCCTTGATGTCCACGAATACGGTGTCCAGCGGTTGCACGTTGCCGGCCGCGGCGCACAGCAGTGTCT
The DNA here is from genome assembly GCA_965364915.1 of uncultured Pseudomonadales bacterium. GTDB lineage: Bacteria > Pseudomonadota > Gammaproteobacteria > Pseudomonadales > Azotimanducaceae > Azophilus. The sequence goes on from CBDTZM010000438.1 coordinate 1,351, forward strand.
GGTTGCGACAGTGTTTGTAGAGGTCGAGATAGGTGCCGTCCGGGTGACGGTTTCTCGGTGCGCCGAGGGCAGCGGAGAGATCCTCGGCCCCCCACGACAGGGCCACGACCCTTTGACATTGGGTGAAGGTCGACAGGTTCAGAACGCCCAAGGGCGTCTCTGTCGAGACGAGGATCAGACCGACAGCGCCGGCCTCGTGCCCGTGTAGAGTTTCGAGTTCGGTTAACGTCCGATCGAGGTTAAGCAACTCGTCGAGCGTCGACACCTTGGGTACGACGTAGGCATCGGGGGGATGCGCCATTGTGGTGCGAAGATCATCCAATCCCCACGGTGTATCGAGGGGATTCATCCGCACCGTACGTTCTTGGGTGCCAAAATCTACGTCCTTGAGCCAGCCCGCGACGACATCGCGTGTCTCTTCCTTACGTTCGGGGGTGACGGCATCTTCCAGATCGAGTACCAGACTGTCGGCGGCGGTTTCCAAGGATTTGCTGAGCATCTTGTCGTTGGCGCCGGGTACGAAATGCGCGGAACGGCGCAGACGTTGCAGATTGGGCGGGCGCTTTGTCACGGCTGTCGCATCATCATGCCGCTGCGCAGGCAGGAACAAACGGTCTCACCGCGTTGATTGATGCCAACGTGTTCGAACGTGACGATGCCGCGGTCGGGTTTGGATTGGCTTTCTCGCTTGTCGATCACGGCCGTCTTGGCGGTAATCGTATCGCCAATGAAGACCGGGTTCGGAAACGTCGTTTTATCGAAGCCGAGGTTCCCGAGTGTCGTGCCGAGCGTGGTGTCGCCAACCGACAACCCGACCACGAGTCCCAATGTGAAGATGCTATTGACCAGAATCTGGCCGTGTTGGGTGGTTGCAGCAAATTCGGCATCCAAGTGCAGCGGCTGCGGGTTCAACGTCATGGTGGTGAACAGCAAGTTGTCGGTCTCGGTAACCGTACGGCTCGGTTGATGCTCGAACGTCATCCCAACTTCGAGTTCTTCGAAGTACTTCCCGGCCATTGGCACTCCCCCTGACGCAGACGTCAGCCAAGGGCGCAGACGTCCGCTAAAGGCACAGGGTACCCATCTTAGAAGCGCGTTGCCAAGTCGGGGTAGAATGACCGCCGTCAAAGTCCTACCTGGGAGGCGTCTTGGATTTCGTAGTTTCCGAAGAACATCAGCTCATTCGCGATGCGGTGCAGAAGGTCTGCAAGGACTTTCCGGATGAGTATTGGGCGGAAAAAGACGAAGCCCACGAGTTTCCGTGGGACTTCTACAACGCGATGGCCCAGGCGGGATGGATCGGTATCGCCATCCCCGAACAATATGGCGGAGCCGGTAAGGGCATCCAGGAAGCCGCCATCGTGTTG
>CBDTZM010000439.1:0-2715 GCA_965364915.1 uncultured Pseudomonadales bacterium
AAGGGCGCGACCGTCGGACGCAGGCGATTCTGCCTCTACGCGGCAAGATCTTGAACGTGGAGAAGGCGCGTTTCGACAAGATGCTGGCCTCGCAGGAAGTCGGCACGTTGGTTACCGCGCTTGGCTGCGGTATCGGGCGTGACGAGTTCGACGCCGACAAGTTGCGCTATCACAGCATCATCATCATGACCGACGCGGATGTCGACGGCTCGCACATCCGCACCCTGCTGTTGACGTTTTTCTTCCGGCAGATGCCGGAACTCATAGAGCGCGGACATGTATTCATCGCGCAACCGCCGCTGTACAAGGTGAAAAAGGGTCGGCAGGAACAGTACGTCAAGGATGACGGAGAACTCGCCGACTACTTCCTCCAACAAGCGCTGGAAAACGCCAAGCTGTACGTCGCCGCCGATGCGCCGGCCATGCAGGATGAGGCTTTCGAGGCGCTCGCCAAGGATTATCAGAAACTGTTGGTGAGGTTACAGAAGCTGCACCGGGTGTTGCCGGTAGCCCTGACGGAACCGCTGGTCAATGTTTCGGTTGTTGACGATGCTCTGTTGGGAGACGAGGGCTCCATGACGGCGTGGAGCGAAGAGCTACGCGATGCCTTGCCAGACTCACTGGCTGCCAACGTCGACTTGCAATTCGACAACGAACACCAGGTGTATTGCCCGGTGATCGAATTTTTGCAACGCGGGATGTCCGAACGGGTGGTTCTGTCTAGGAGTTTCTTTGCCGGACCGGACTACCGAGCGATAGCCAACAACTCAGAAGCGTTGGCTGGCTTGTTAGAAGACGGCGCGAGGATCGAGCGCGGCGATAAGATGCAGGCGGTCACGACATTCGGTGAGGCCTACGAGTGGCTGTTGAGCGAGGCGCGTCGCGGAGTCGACATCCAGCGTTACAAGGGGCTAGGCGAAATGAATCCGGATCAACTGTGGAAGACCACCATGGACCCGCAAGTGCGGCGAATGTTGCGGGTCAACGTCGATGACGCGATTGGCGCAGATCAGATGTTTACGACCTTGATGGGCGATCAGGTAGAACCGCGTAGAGAGTTCATCGAAACCAATGCCCTGTCGGTGGTAAATCTCGACGTCTAGGACACTAGTGGTCAAACGGCAGCGTAGGTTCTAACCGTCGAGCTCAGCCACGAGCTCAGCCATGACCTGGTGAGTCTCTTCGATGATGGATTTCGAGTTCTTGCCCGCGGTGCTGATGGGCGGGGCGATGCGTACCGTTATGACGCCGGGCGTTTTACGCAACGCGTGGGCCGGCCAGAAGCGTCCCGCGTCGTGAGCGACGACCAACACGGGTCGTTCGGTAGCCGCCGCAAGCGCCGCACCTCCGGCTTGAAAGTTGCCCATGGCGCCTGGCGGCATGCGCGTACCCTCGGGGAACAATAACACCCAGATCCCGGCGTCCAGTCGCGAGCGGCCGAGCTCAATGAATTTTTTCAAAGCCGCACGCGGTGAGCTACGGTTGATGGCGATGGGTTTGGTCAAAGCAAACGCCCAACCAAAAAACGGGATCCAGAGCAGCTCACGTTTGATGAGGGTGGCTTGTGGATAGAACAATGATTGCAGGTACAGTGTTTCCCACGAACTCTCATGTCGCGAAAAGACAATGCAGGGCGCCTCGGGGATGTGTTCAAGTCCGTAAACCTCGGCTCGAATACCACAGGTGAATCGTAGCCATCCCAACACCAAGCGAGTCCAGAAGCCGATGATGAAGCCAAACCGCAATCTAAAGGGCAACGCCCACGCAACCAGGACCGAAACCGAGCCCCAGACGAGCGTCGCGATACAGTAGCCGAGATAGAACAGTAGGGCACGGATGCTTGCAATCATGCCGGTTGCGCCAAAAGAGCGGTTGCACAAGCGGCCAGGTCGTCGTAGACGGAAACATCCTCGAGCTTCCCCGCCTCTTGGATTTCCACCTGCCAGCCATTGCCCGTCCGTACCAGAATGGGTGTGCAACCTGCATTCCGAGCCGCCTCGAGGTCTCGGGCCGAATCGCCTACGAAGCAGGTCTCGCGTGCGCTCACCCCGGCCGCGTGCATCGCGTTGATTAGAAGTCCGGGCTCCGGTTTGCGGCAGTCGCAACCCAGGTCCGGGTGGTGGGGGCAGTGGTAAACGTTTAGCGCTTTTGCACCGGCGCGTTGCAACGCCGTTTGCAGCACCGCGTGAATGGCGTCCAGAACATTCTCCGTCAAAAGTCCGCGCCCGATACCTGCTTGGTTAGTGCAGACAGCCACCTGGAAACGATCCTGTAGGCGTCGCACCGCATCGATGGAACCGTCAATCGGACGCCACTGATCGACAGCGGTGATGTAATCCGCGGAGTCATGATTGATGACGCCGTCACGGTCGAGCAATACCAGGCGGATTTTTGGAGAAATGGGCATAGAGACTCAATTACAATCGCGGCGGTGCAGTGTGCTGTCCGGTTAATTCGTTCGATTAAGCGCAGCACGTCGCGCCGCGGAACATAAGGTATCTGAGAGCCATGGTCAAAACCCATCGTTGTGATTGGTGCGGCACCGATCCTCTGTACGTTCGCTATCACGATTACGAGTGGGGCGTGCCGGAACACGACTCGATTGCATTGTTCGAACGATTGGTGTTGGAAGGCATGCAGGTGGGCCTGTCTTGGATAACCGTGCTGCGCAAGCGCGAGCACATGCGTGAGGTGTTTCTTGATTTCGACCCGGTG
>CBDTZM010000440.1:0-2704 GCA_965364915.1 uncultured Pseudomonadales bacterium
TCCACCCCGTCCAATCGGGTGGTAGTCCAGGCAATTCCGAACCTAGCGCGAGCCAGCCATTCTGTAGGGTCACCGCAAATGCGACGACCGTAACCGAACAGATGAGGACGCTAACAACCGTACCTCGTGTGCCTATCAAGGCACTGACGAGAAAGGTCGCGAGTACGAAGCACTCGATGTGCGAACCGTAATGCCCGTCGTCGAGAAGCTCTGTAATGCCGATTAGATACCAGACGGCAAAGAGGCAATACGCGCTGATCTTAGGCAGTCGCGACTGGAAGGCCATGACGCCGACCAAAACCACCCATGCACCAAGGTGCAGGTAGCGGTAGAGATCGGCTTGGGAAAAGGAATACGCGACCACCAAGGCGCCAACCGCGATCATGACCCACAACCCAACCAAGACTACCCGCGCCCGCAAAGTCGTCAGAGTGATTTGGTCGTTAAACGCCGCGTTCACGCCCGCGAGTCGCTACGGCAACAAATGCGCGACCGCGTCGCGCTCTTCGATCAATTCGGCCTCGGTGGCTTGCATCTTCTCGCGGCTTATCTCGTTAGGATCACGATCGTCGACGATCTGCCAATCTCCCTCTTGGCAACGCACCGGGAACGAATAGATCAATCCTTCGGCAATGCCGTAGCTGCCGTCCGAATAGACGCCCATGCTCAAGATGGCGTCGCTACCCAAGACCCAGTCGTGGATGTGGTCGATAGCCGCGTTGGCGGCGGAAGCCGCACTCGACGCACCGCGGGCTTCAATGATCGCGGCGCCCCTTTGTTGAACCGTTGGGATGAACTCATCCGTGTACCAAGTTGCATCCAGCAAATCCATGGCCACGGTACCGTCCACGGTCGCTTCGTACAGATCGGGAAACTGAGTTGCCGAGTGGTTACCCCAAATGCACAGACCTTCGACATCGCTTACGTGCTTGCCGGTCTTGGCAGCGAGCCCGGCCAGCGCACGGTTGTGGTCCAGGCGCGTCATCGCCGTGAAATTGCGGGCGTCCAACCCGGGTGCATTGCGCTGCGCGATCAAGCAGTTGGTGTTTGCCGGGTTTCCCACCACCAACACCTTCACGTCGCGGTTGGCATTGTCGTTGAGCGCCTTACCCTGCACAGAGAAGATCGCGGCGTTTGCCTCCAACAGGTCTTTGCGCTCCATGCCTTTGCTGCGCGGGCGCGATCCGACCAACAACGCATAGTCGGCTTCCTTGAAAGCGACGTTCACATCGTCAGTCTGCACGACACCCTGTAATAGCGGGAAGGCACAGTCGTCCAGTTCCATCACCACGCCTCTAAGGGCGTCCAAAGCGGGTGTGATTTCGAGCAGTTGCAGGATCATCGGTTGCTCGCGTCCCAACATGGCGCCCGATGCGATGCGAAACACCAGCGCATAACCGATTTGACCGGCTGCACCCGTAACGGTGATTCTGACTGGGTCCTTCATATCCTCTCCTTCCCAAAGACCTATCGTATCGTTAATCCCAGTGAAATTCCCGGTACCAAACCTCGCGCGGCATCTCAATGACCGCCTGCAACCAGGGTGGGACCGGCTGCGGCAAGTCGTCGATAGGCACCCAACAGCAAGCATCGAAGAGTTGCGGCTCGCAGATGGTGGGCTCATCTACGAACGCCGAGGTTTCGAACACGAAGTTCAGGCCTTGATGAACACCATCGCGGTACGGCAGCACGCAACGCGGCTCAACGGCGGTTAGGTCTATGCCGGTTTCTTCTCGAACCTCGCGCCGCGCGGCTGCGCTGACACTCTCACCCTGGTGCTGGTGACCGCCCGGCAGCGCGTAGTAGCCGTCCATGAAGCCAGTGTGTGCCCGGCGCAACAAGAAAAGCTCGTTATCGCGAACCAGCATGGTGTGCACCACGACCGGAAAGCCTGCTCGGCGTCGCCTCGCCATACATTTGCCCTTCGAGAAAGCTGATATGGTGCGGTCATGGTTTTCGTTACGCAAATCAAGCTGAAAACCGGACCGGTCGACGAACACCCGTTCTCGCTGCCGACACTTGCGCCACTCGAGACCTTGACGTTGGATGCGCCGGTGACCTTTTTCGTCGGGGGCAACGGCACGGGCAAATCGACGTTGCTCGAGGGCGTCGCTGCCTGCACACGACTTCCGGGACTGACGGGCTCGAACGTCGACCAAAGCCCGCTCATGGCCAGCGGCCGGCGCCTCGCTAAACGGCTGACCCTGGTCAAAGCCAAGCCCGTCAAACACGGCTTTTTCTTTCGCGCCGACGATGTGACCGGATTTCTCGCGCGCCTGTCCCGGGACATGAGCGAGTTCGATGAAATGGCGGGCGAGTTCGCCCAAATCGAAGGTGATTGGGGGCGTGATCGCGCGATGGGGATGGCCCACGCACAACGCGACGCTCTCCAAGCCCGCTACGGCGAACAGCCTTTCGCCAAGTCTCATGGAGAGCTGTTCCTAGAATTGTTCCAGGCGCGCATCAACGCACCCGGTCTCTACCTGCTGGACGAACCGGAAACGCCGCTAGCGCCGGAAAACCAGATTGCGTTCCTCGCGCTGCTCGCCGCTAGCGTGGCCAAGGGCAGTCAGTTCGTCATCGCCACACACTCGCCCATCATCATGGCCGCCCCGCAAGCACGGATCTACAACTTCGATGCCTGCCCACCGCAACCGGCGCAATGGGACGACCTCGAACACGTACAGCTGACGCGTGCGTTTCT
>CBDTZM010000441.1:0-2680 GCA_965364915.1 uncultured Pseudomonadales bacterium
CTGCCGCACTTCTTCCAGCCACCCTTGCACGCCGGCGGTCCACCGTCGTCCGGAACATCCTCGCCATAGTCGAACGTATCTACGCCATCGAAGTGATCATAGATCTGCGTCAGCACATCGTAGTCGTGTTGATTGGGATGCTGATTCGTCTCAGGGTCGTTGGTGTAGTCCATGCAGGTGTCGAGATTCGAATTGCCGAAGTTCTCGTCCTGGTGCGTAATACCGAACGTATGCCCGACCTCTTGGCACATGACCAGATTTCGCCAAGCCATCGTGTCGTAAGCGGGCTTGTTGAAATAACTGTCGTTCACCTTCACCACGCCCTGGGTGATGTGTGAGCCGCTAATCCAAATTTGCGCGATGCCCAACCAGCCGTTGTTGCCGTATCGTGAATTGCAGACTTCCACACGTCCGCTTGTTGCTCGACATCGTTTCGGACTGGTACCACCCGACACGACGCTCGTGTCGAGTGCCACCGATTGACTCCAGTCATCGCTGGCGGTAACTAGATGGTTGCCTTGTTCCCAGCTACCGGAGACATTGTCGCCGAGCTTGAGAACAAACGGATAATCACCCGTTCGGCCCCAGTGGTAATCGCCCCAGACGTGGCCGGCCAAGGCGATCCCGGGCGTGGCCATAAGCGCAATCAGAGCGCACTGCAGCGTCCTCGTCACAAGTAACTTCACGAGTCTTCCTCCACCCTACTTCACGAGAATCATACTATCGGCCGAGCCGATCCATAGGCCCGCGATGTAAGCCAAATGTGCTAGGTGATCGAGGGGCCACTAAACCTTTTCGTCGTGCCCCGCATCCAAGGGTTATGCTCCAAGCGATGCAGCGGCATGAAGTGGAAAATTCAGTGGATCTGGACGCCTTGGCGGAAGGCGCCCGGAAAGGCGACCAAGTGGCCTTCGAAGCCTTGTACCGCGCCACTATCGGCCCGGTTTACGGGTTGTGCCTGCGCATGACGGGCGACCCGAGCATTGCCGAGGATTGCGCCCAACGCACCTACCTGCAGGCCTGGCGCAAACTCGAGGGATTTCGCGGCGGCAGCGCCATAACCACCTGGTTGCACCGCATTGCGGTCAACGAAGTGCTCGGTCAACACCGTCGCGAAAGCCGCCACCAGCTATCCGATGCGGATCCGGATCTCGTCGAAACGCCGGCAAACCCCGGTCTGGGGATGGATCTAGAACGAGCAATCAGCAGTCTGCCTGCCAGGGCACGCCAAGTGTTCGTGCTGTTCGGCATCTACGGCTATCAGCATGAGGAGACCGCGGAGATGCTCGACATCGCCGTGGGCACCAGCAAGGCCCACTACCACCAGGCACGGCGGCACTTGCAGCGAGTACTAGGAGATGCGACATGAGCACACCGAAGGATACGATTCTCGAGCACGCAAGGGCGCTGCCCCGTTCGGTCGAGCCTTACCGCGACCTGTGGGACGACATCGAAGCAAACCTCGATCGTCCCAACGAGTCGACCGTCTGGCGGCCCCGTTTGGCTGCCGCCGCTGCCGTGATGTTCGCTGTGACCTCGGCGCTCAGCTTCTGGCTTGGGGGAGTGGTGAACACCTCGGTACCGATGCAGGTTGCTGCCGTGGACCCGGAAGTGTTCAACCGCTTTGGGCCGCGCTTCGCCATGGGGCCTAGTTTCAGCCAGGCGCGCACGGATCTGTCGATCAGCGTCGCCGACCAGCTCGAGCGTGTGTCGCCGGAAACCAAAATTGTCGTCGAGCAGAATCTCAACGACATCAACCGAGCGCTGGACCAGATTAACGCTGCGCTTTCGGGTGATCCCGACAACAACCTGTTGCAACAACTGCTGATGTCGACCTACACCGAGGAACTTGTGGTCCTTAGCGAGATCGATGCGCTAACCCGTTATGTACGTGAAGGAGTGGAAATATGAAGTTTCTCGTTTGTTTGATAAGCAGTCTTGCCTTTAGCGCGGCAGTTGCGGGCGAGGACATCGACGAGCGCCAAGACGCCGACCCGAACGGCGACGTCGAGGTGTCCAACGTGTCCGGCGAGGTCCGGGTCACGGGCTGGGACGAGGACGTCATCGAGATCACCGGCGAACTCGGCAACGGCGTAGACGAACTCGTCTTCGAGCGAGACGGCAAGCACACCACCATCAAGGTGAAGGGTGAACGGATGCGAAGCAGTGATCTGTACATCAAGGTACCCGAAGGTAGCAATCTCGAAGTGAACACCGTGAGTGCAGATATCGAGGTAGAGGGTGTGCACGGTATGCAACGCTTGCAGAGCGTATCCGGGGAGATCACTTCGCAAGTCTATGAGGACGACTTCGAGGCCAAGACCGTCAGCGGCGATCTAGAGTTGGTGGGCAACAATGCACGCACCTTAGTGACGCTGACGACCGTCAGCGGGGATGCTGAGATCGACGACATCAGCGGTGAAGTGGAGGTGACGACGGTCAGCGGAGATATCGATATCAAGGCTGGCGTATTGAGCCGCGCGCGCCTCAAGGCTACCAACGGTGAGTTCTCAATCGAGGGCGAGTTGGAAGCCGGTGGCCGCTACGACCTGTCGGTGGTGAACGGCGAGGTGGACGTTTTGCTCCATAGCGATGCGAACCTCGACGTGGATGTCGAAACCTTCAACGGCGACATCGACAATTGCTTCGGCGAGAAGTCCGAACGCAAGAGCGAGTACGG
>CBDTZM010000442.1:0-2670 GCA_965364915.1 uncultured Pseudomonadales bacterium
CGCCCGGCGTGGGTGTCGTCGAAGGCGGCAAGATCCCTTACACGCCAGAAGCGCTCGCCGTCAAACAAGAGAACCAACAGAATTGGTTGGATCGCGACCCTGAGGTCAAGTGTTACTTGCCGGGTGTGCCGCGCGCGACCTATATTCCTCAGCCTTTTCAGATTTTCCAGGGCGAGGACAAAGTGTTCATCGCCTACCAGTACGCCGGTGCGGTACGCGACATCTACATGGACGACCCGGGTCCGGCGCCGATCGATACTTGGATGGGTTGGTCGGCGGGCCATTGGGACGGGGATACCCTCGTTGCGGAAGTCACCGGGCTGAGTGAGCAGAGCTGGCTCGACCGTTCCGGCAATCATCACAGTGCTCAGATTAAGGTCACCGAACGCTATACGCCTGCGGGACCAAACCACATTCACTATGAAGCGACCATCGAAGATCCGGAGACCTTTACCCAGCCTTGGAAGATCAGCATGCCGCTTTACCGCCGCATGGAAGAAAACGCCAAGTTGATGGATTTTCGTTGCGTGGAGTTCGTCGAAGAACTGATGTACGGCGAGTGGCGCAAAGAACCGCTACCGAGATAATCCGTGTGCCATCTTTCTAGGGTCCTTGCTTCGGTCTTTGGTTTCGCGACGACGGGCCTGTTAGGCTGGCTGGTTGCGGTACAGGCCGTGGCTGCCGACAGTCCACGCACGGCCGAAGGCCGCCCGGACCTGTCCGGCTTCTATGACGTCGCGACGCTGACGCCGCTGCAGCGGCCGGAAGTGTACGGTGACAACTTGTCGCTTACGCGTGAAGCGGCCAACAAGATCGAGGAAGCCGAACGCGCTCGGATGGCGGCCGCAGGTCAAAACAGCAATCCCGCGCGAGAAGCTCCCCCCGACGGCGGTGACGGGTCTCCGGGGGCGGCAGGTAATGTGGGCGGTTACAACGCGTTTTGGATCGATCGTGGTGACGATACCTTTTCCATAGACGGCAAATTTCGCACGTCGATCATCGTCGACCCTTTGAACGGCCGGATGCCGGCGATGACACCGGCCGCTCAGGCAACATCGATAGCGCGTCGCGCATCGCGTCGTGCCAACTCGGGCGAGGCCTGGTGGTTGCAAGACGGACATACCGGGCCGGGCCCTTACGACGATCCAGAATTGCGTCCATTAGGAGAACGTTGCCTGCTCGGTTTTGGTTCCACCGCGGGCCCGCCGATGCTGCCCGTGCTCTACAACAACCTGAAACGCATCGTACAGACACCGGATTACATCATGATTCTCGTCGAGATGAATCACGATGCCCGGATCATTCGGTTGAACAGCGAACATGCTCCGGCAGACGAACGCAAATGGCTGGGCGACTCAATCGGTTGGTGGGAAGGTGATACCCTAGTGGTCGACACCACGAACTTTAGAGTGCAAACGGGCCGTCGTGGCGTTAGCGAGCATCGTCATGTCGTGGAGCGTTTGGCTAGGACGGACGGCGACAGCTTGCTGTATAGTTTCACCGTCGAGGATCCCGCGATCTGGAGCGCGTCCTGGTCAGGTGAGTATCCTTGGCCCGCAAGCGAGGACAAGGTATTCGAGTACGCGTGTCACGAAGGCAATTACGCGCTTGGCAACATATTGCGAGGTGCAAGACTTTTGGAAACTGACGCTCTTGCTGCCGGTGGTGGCAGAGAGTAGCGGCCCCAACGAAAGACGCAAACGAAGAGGTAAGATTAGATGATCAAGAAGTTATGTCTGATGCTGGCAAGTGCCGGTTTCATGCTAGGGCTCACCGGGTCTGCCAGTGCGCACCACGCGTTTGGCGCGGAGTTCGATCCTAACCGGCCGCTGATCCTGAGAGGACCTGTGACCAAGGTCGAGTGGGTGAACCCGCACGCGTGGATTCATATCGAAGTCACCAACGAAGACGGCACCAAGGAACAATGGATGGTCGAGGGTGGTACGCCCAATACACTGTTGCGCCGCGGCTTGAACAGAAACTCGCTGCTGCCGGGCACCGAAATTATCGTTGACGGCTACCAGAGCAAAGATCGTTCCAACCGGGCCAATGGGCGGGACGTTACCTTTACCGATGGCCGTAAGATCTTCATGGGATCTTCCGGCACGGGTGCGCCACGCGACGGCGCCGACGCCACAGAAAACTAGGTGCCTCGATCCGATGCATCCGCCAACTTGGCGGATGCATCCCGCGCTTTCTCAGTGGGCGCCGCCATGGTGGTGGCCCTCGCACTTCACGGTTGTAGCGATCCCACATTTCAAGCACTCGCGGTGCCCACCGGATCCTTCAGTTCGTTGCCCAACTTGAGCGTCGGCGCCAACGACACCGTGGTGTTGAGTTGGTTGGATAGCGACGACGATGCCGCGGTCTTGCGTTTCGCCGAACTCACCGCCGAGGGTTGGACGCGGCCTCGTGAGGTTGCGCGGGGCAACGATTGGTTGGTCAACTGGGCCGACTTTCCATCCGTCGTACGTCTTTCCGAGGATCATTGGGCGGCACACTGGTTGCGTGAGCAACCGGCGGGCGGATATGCCTATGACGTTTTGGTCACGCGCTCGTTCGATGGCGGTGAGCGTTGGAGCGAAGCGGTCACGCCACATCGTGATGGCACACCCCCCGAGCATGGGTTCGTCAGCTTGAGCGCGGATGGGGAGGACCTCAACGTGATCT
>CBDTZM010000443.1:0-2653 GCA_965364915.1 uncultured Pseudomonadales bacterium
TATGAGCGCCACATCATCTCATTTGCGCAACGGGTGTTGACGCAAGATCACTGGGATAGCCAACACGCCGTCAAGCACATGAGCGTAGAGCCGGTCGCAGCGATTGAGTTCGAGACGGTGGCCAGCGGCATCGAGCGCATCGTCTCCTTCGAGGATTTCGGTGTGTGGCGGGCAAACGTCGAACCCGGCATGCGTCTCGCGATGCCGAGCGGCGTCCCGTACGCGATCTGCACACCGCTGGATGGCGCCATACGCGTCGGGGCTTTACCGCTAACCCCCGGACAGGCCTGTTTGGTCCCAACCGCAGCACTAGAGACGACTCACATCACGGCGGCTGCAACCGCCCGCTGCCTCATCGCCGCGCCCGGTCTGTGATCTCTCGCCGATGAGAGCGCGCATCATCGCGGCCGGCGTGTTTGCATTGCTGTATTTCGGGATGTTCATGTACCCGGTGTTACGCATACTGACGCTCGCCTTGCCGACCCTGCAACTAACCACCGGATTGTTGCTCGTGGTCCTGGTTGCGCCGGTCGCAGGGCGCCTCGCCCACGAGTGGTTCCCCAACATCGCGACGCGTTGGTTGTCGGCGCTGGTACTCACCTGGATGGGTGTGTGTTTCGTAGGGTTCGGTGTGGTCCTGGTATTCGAGGTGTTGAACTTGCTGTTCGTCGTCGACCAGCAAACTGCCGGGTGGACGCTTCTTGCCACGACGATAGCGATCTCGGGTTACGGTGTCATGAACGCCCAACGGCTGACGATACGAACCGTCGACATCCCCGCACCGGAGCGCTTACGCGGCATCACGCTCGCGCAAATCAGCGACGTTCACATCGGCTCGCGCAGCGGCCGGTTTCTACAACGCATCGTGCGCCGCACCAACGCGCTCAACCCCACCTTCGTCGTGATCACCGGTGATCTCGTGGACTTCAACGACATAAGCCAGCGGGAACTCGCCGCGTTGGCGGGCCTCAATGCACCAACCTACGCGATCGTCGGTAACCACGAGCGCTACATAGATCTCGAAGCCATCGTCGGTCGTTGGACAACGCTCGGTTTCAACGTGCTGCGCGACGCCTCTATCGATCTCGGTCAAATTCAACTTGTCGGCATCGACGATGCCGATTCCAAGGCCCATCTGTCTAACAAGTTGCTTGAATTCACGCCGATGCAGGATCGCTATCGAATATTGCTGTACCACAGGCCCGATGGTGTCGTCGACGCAGCACAATGGGGCTTTGATTTGATGCTCTGCGGGCACACCCACAACGGACAGATTTTTCCGTTCAACTATCTCGTGAAAAGGTTTTTCAAATACACTTCCGGTCTGTATCGAGTCGACAACCTGGACCTCTACGTATCGCCCGGTACCGGCACCTGGGGTCCGATCATGCGCCTTGGATCCAGATCCGAGATCGGTATGATTCGGTTGCGCTAACCTGTACTCCCTAACAAAAAGGAATCGCCAGATGCTCAGGACCCCGTTACTCGTGTTGCTAGCGTCGTTGGGAGCGGCATGCTCGGAACCGGTGTCCGTACCGCCCGCCATCCCTGGCCAAGGCGACGATGTCGGCAAGACGGTACTCTATCGGGACACCTGGGGTATTCCCCATATTTACGCGCCGACCGTCGAAGCGGGTTTGTTCGCCGAGGGTTACGCACAAGCGCAGGACCGGCCGGTCCAACTACTGCGGAACCTGAAAATCGCCATGGGCGAGTTCGCGGAGGTCGCCGGTGAGGACGCGGTGCGCCAAGACCTCTTGAGCCACATGTTCGATCATGTCGGCAACAGCCAGGTTGCCTGGAACGAAATGGCAGCCGTGTCCCGCGCACGGATTCAAGCCTTCGCGGACGGCATCAACGCCTTCTACGCGGCCAATCCGCGCGACGTCGCAACCTGGTGGCAGCATGGCCAGGTTACCGGTCCGATGATAGACGCGTTCGGACGCATGTTTCTCTACAACTGGTCAATCGATGAAGCCCTCGGCGATCTCCGGCGCGGCGGTATCGAGCCGGGGTTCGCCACCGCCAACCGCGGTTCCAACCAGTGGGCGATAGCGCCGAGCCGTACCGCATCCGGTGACGCGATACTGTTGATCGATCCGCACCTTTCCTGGTGGGGGCCTTCGAGATTTTGGGAGCTCAGAATCCACGCCGGCGAATTACACGGCAGCGGCGTGGGCCTAGCCGGTTCGCCCTACATCGGCCTTGGCCACAACGAAAATATCGCCTGGGCGATGACCACCGGCGGTCCCGATACGGCGGACGTATTCGCATTGACCCTCAATCCGGACAACCCCAACCAGTACCTCTACGGGGAAGAGTGGCGCGACCTCGAGTCGACGTTTGTCACCCTGAACATCAAAGACGCCGACGCCCGCACGTTCGAGCTGCAGTCGAGCCACCACGGGCCCATCCTCGCCACCGTCGACGGCAAGGCCTATGCGGCGGCCGTGCCGTACGACGCCACCACCGATCGCAACAAAGCGTGGGAACTCTTGAACTTCGCGGAAGACTACCGGGGCGCCGTGGCCGCGTGCGCAACGTTGTCGATGTTCCCGCAAAACGTGATGGTGGCCGACACGTCCGGCAACATCTACTACCAACGTACCGGCCGGGTACCCGTGCGAGCCGACGGCTACGACTGGTCACGACC
>CBDTZM010000444.1:0-2651 GCA_965364915.1 uncultured Pseudomonadales bacterium
GTACCGCCGGGATGGCGCCGCGCGGCGACCGATCCTTCGATGCTCAAGCTCTGGAATACGCCGGCGTCGATAGCGTCGCCGCCGATCTCCTGCAGCTCCTCCAGCGACAAGGCATCGAGCGTTTTGCCGTGTTCTATCGCGTAGGCGACAACTTCTCCGACGATGCGGTGGGCGTCCCGAAACGGCACCGAGTTACCGACTAAATAGTCAGCAAGATCGGTGGCGGTGGTGAAGCCGTCGAGGGTGGCGGCACGCATGGCGTCTTGGTTGGCTTCGATGTTGGGCACCAGACCCACCAGTGCGGTCAAGCAATCGTGTAACGTGTCGACGGCGTCGAACAACGGCTCTTTGTCTTCCTGGTTGTCTTTGTTGTACGCGAGCGGCTGGCTCTTCATGAGCGTCAGTAACGCCACTAGCTGGCCGAATACGCGGCCGGACTTGCCACGGATCAGCTCTGGTACGTCAGGATTCTTCTTTTGCGGCATGATGCTCGATCCGGTGCAGAAGCGATCGGGCAGACTTACGAAGTTGAATCGCTGCGAGGTCCACAACACCAATTCTTCACACCACCTGGATAAATGCATCATCGTCAACGCGGCGCACGAGCAAAACTCGATGGCAAAGTCGCGATCGCTGACGGCGTCGAGGGAGTTCTGAGAGATCGCCTCGAAATCCAGTTCTGCCGCAACGAAATCGCGATCGATTGGAAAGGTGGTGCCGGCCAGCGCTGCGCTCCCCAGCGGCATGATGTTGACGCGTTTACGGCAATCAACGAGCCGATCTCGATCGCGCAGCAACATTTCCAACCACGCCAAAAGGTGGTGGCCGAACGTAACCGGCTGGGCGGCCTGTAAGTGTGTGAACCCGGGCATGATCGTTTCGGTATGCTGCTCGGCGAGATCCAGCAGCGACTTCAATAGCGCCGTCTCGATGTCCAGCAAGGCATCGATTTCGTCGCGTAGATACAGACGCATATCCGTTGCGATTTGGTCGTTGCGAGAGCGTCCCGTGTGTAGTTTCTTGCCGACATCACCCACCACTTCGATCAGCCGGTGTTCGATGTTCATGTGGACGTCCTCCAAGCCCACCTGCCACTCGAACTCGCCGTCGTCGATCTCTTTGTGAATCTGATGCAATCCAGCTACGATGCGTTCGGCTTCGTCGGGCGCCAGCACGCCGACGTGGCCGAGCATGCGGCAGTGCGCGATCGACCCTCGGATATCGTGCCGATAGAGGCGCTGGTCGAACGCCACCGAAGCGGTAAAGGCTTCCACGAACGCATCGGTGGCTTCCGTGAACCGGCTGCGCATCGGGTTAGGATCTTTGCTCATGAAACGTACGTTTGATTGCGATTGGGTGCGGAGTATAAGGCACCTCCAACAGCCGATCACGCTTAAGCCCTGGTGAACTCTGGAACATTAGTGAGTAACCGCCCAACGCAATTTGTCGTCCCGGAATTATGCAACGTGACCGCAGTTTCCTTGTTAGTGATCGTGGGTCAGTTGCTGGTCTTGGTGCTGTTGTTTGCCGGTGGTTCGACCACTTGGGTGCGCTTTGCGCTCACTTCCCTTTTCGTTCAATGGGTCACGTTGACCAGCGCCGGAATACTCTGCTGGTCGCGCCCATGGTTGGCTCGCCTCACCCTGGTCAATGGCTCGACGTTGGCCCTTGCCATCGTGATGGCTGTGACCCTGTCCGTCGGTCTCGTCTCGGAATTGTTGTTGAGCGTCTCGGTGAGCTGGTCGACGATCGGTGGCGAGCTCGTGATTTCCGGCATCATTGCCGGTGCGGTGTTGCGCTACTTCTACGTACAAGAACAGCTGCGCGCGCAAGAACAATCCGAGCTGCAGTCGCGCATACAAGCGCTGCAGTCGCGTATACGGCCGCACTTCTTGTTCAACAGCATGAACATCATCGCGAGTTTGATCGCAACGGACCCCGATACGGCTGAAACGGTGGTCGAAGATCTTTCGGAATTGTTCCGCGCGAGCTTGAACGATGCGGGTAACCAAGTGCAGCTCAAAGACGAGTTGGATTTGTGCGAACGCTACGTACGCATAGAAGCATTGCGCCTCGGTGACAGGTTGCAGATGGATTGGAACATCGAGACGCCGCCGACAACGGTCAAGATTCCGCTGCTGACGTTGCAGCCGTTGCTGGAGAACGCGATATATCATGGCATCCAACCGCTGCCCAATGGGGGTACGATTTCCTTGAAGCTGTGGTTCGAGGCCGATACCGTGAACGTGCGTATCGAGAACCCGCTGCCGCCCCCGGGTGGGCGCGGGCTCAGTGCGGGTAACAAAATGGCCATCGCCAACATTCGCAGCCGCTTACAGGTTCTGTTCGGCAACCGGGCGATGTTGACGAGCGGCGTGGAAGAGGACCGCTACGTCACTGCCTTACGCTATCCGATGAAATTTCCGGAAGAGCACGGTTAAGGAGCGCGTTTGAGAATTTTGATCGTTGACGATGAGAAGCTTGCTCGAGAGCGGCTGTCGAGGATGTTGGGTTCCATGGAGCCGGTGCCTCACGAGGTGGTCGGCGAAGCCGGAAATGGCGTAGAGGCGGTAGCGCTGGCCGACCAGCAGCAGCCTGACGTGGTGCTGCTCGACATTCGCATGCCCGGGATGGACGGTTTGGAAACGGCG
>CBDTZM010000445.1:0-2634 GCA_965364915.1 uncultured Pseudomonadales bacterium
GGCAAGCACACGTTCTATCGAGTCGCCGTGGACGGCATGGTCGTAACGTCCGATCCGGTCGCCTACGCCGTTCGTGATCGGTACTGGCGAGTCGAATCGTTGAACGAAGAGGAAGCTTCACCAACCTTGAAAATAGGCTGGTTGCCCGACGAATTGATTTTCCTCAAGCAAGGCAAACCTCCCTTTGTACTGGCGTACGGTCAAGCCGACTTCACCGGCCGGCAATGGCCGATGGGTGGTTTGCTGGCACGTCTGGATAAAGACGTCGAGATACAATCCGTCGCGCTCGCCGGGCTCAGCGAAGCCAACGAGCTTGGTGGACCGATGCGCCTCGAACCGGCGCCCGAACCCATCGATTGGGAAACCGTTCTGCTATGGACGGTATTGGTGATCGGAGTCGGGTTCGTTGGCTTTCTAGCAGCGCGCCTGCTACGCCAGAACGCCTAGCCACCTTCCCTGAACAGGTGCGTGCGGCCTCCGTCCACCACCAAATCATGACAGTTGACGAAGCGACCGGCATCGCTTGCGAGATATAGTGCCCCTTGGGCGATGTCTTCCGCCAAGCCCGCTTGCGGTAGCGGCGTGGCTTTCGCGAGGTTGCCTTTCAGTTTCTCGAGCTTTCTGGCGTTGTCTTCATCGGACAGCGTGTTCGCCCTTGCCGATCCACCCCAAAAAATGGGCGTCGCGATGGCCCCGGGCGAAATGGTATTCACGCGAATGCCCAGCGGCCCGAGTTCGACGCCGGCAAGCCGCGTGTAGTGGGACACCGCTGCCTTCAAAACCGAATAAAGAACGTTACCCTGGTTGTAGCGCAGCGCCGCAACGCTCGAGTTGTTGATGATCGCGCCGCCCCCCGCGGCTTGCATGGGTTCGACCGCCAGCTTGATGCCCAATATCACGCTGGCAAGCAGCAGGTGTACACCATAGTCGATCTGCTCGGGCGTGATGTCCGTAACCGCGCCCGGCGTCGGCCCGCCGGCATTGTTGAAGAGAATGTCGAGGCGACCAAACCGGTCTGTCGCGAGATCAATCGCCGCCTTGATGTCGTCTTCCCGCGTCACATCACCTCGACAGTACACCGCATTGTCACCCAGGCGTTCGGCAAGGGCTTCACCCTTTGCTTCCGAACGGCCGGTAAACAATACCTTCGCGCCTTCTGCAAGGAAGAGTTCTGCCGTCGCTTCACCGATACCGCTGGTACCACCGGTGATGACCGCCACCTTGTTGTCTAACCGGCCTGACATAGCGCCTCCTGTTGACCTAACGTTGAAGCATAAAGCGATTCATCGCACTGCGATAATTGCGTGTCAGTTTTCGACAGACGTGGTCGTGACAGGTCCCAAGCCCCGAATTTCGACAATCACGGCGGCGTCCTTTGCACCGTCGTAATGTACCCCGCCGGCGGGATGCTTCATGAAGCTGCCTGCGGGAAGCGCGACCGTTGCCTCTTTGTCGAACTCAGTTTGGGTGCCTGCGAACCAGGTACCTTCAATCACCGTGATGAACCGGTCCTGGTCATGAAAGTGCGGCCGGCTGAAGACGCCAGCGGGAAACCGTATCCGCATGACGTATAGCCCTTCGGCATTGGGATTGCCCGCCAACATGGCGACGCGAAGCCCTTCATTGTTTACCTCGACCCACTCGATCTGATCGGGCGTCAGCGTGACGAACTGGTCGGCTTGAGTCGTCGTTGCGCACATGACCGCGATGAAGAGTGCCATCACGAAACTCGCTGTCGTACTTATGCGCATGACTGTGCTCTCACCTCGAACGTCTTTGACGGTATCATGATTGAATACGATACGGGGAGACCATGATGGATAAACACAGCATCACGACTATAGAACAACTACGCGAGGTCGTCGGCGCAGAGATTCCGGGGCTGGCCGAGAAGAATCAGAGTTCGCTAAACGAATTCGCTATCGACTTTCTGACACGGTGTCCGTTTCTCGTGCTATCGACCGCGGATGCAGAAGGCAAGGTCGACGCATCACCAAAGGGCGACGCGCCCGGGTTCGTTCACGTCGAAGACGAGCGCACGTTGATCATCCCCGACCGCCCGGGAAACAAGCTTGCCTACGGACACTTGAACGTCATCGACAACGCTCAGGTCGGCATCTTATTCATGATTCCCGGCACCCCGGAAACCCTGCGGGTAAACGGACGGGCCGAATTGACCTCGGACCCCGCCTTGCTCGAGCAACTGGGCGCGCGCGGTAAGCCCGCGATACTCGCCATTCGCGTGCACGTCGATGAGTGCTTTTTCCACTGCGCCAAAGCCTTCATACGCTCGGAACTCTGGCAACCGGATGCTTGGCCGGAACGTCAGAAAATCTCGTTCGGCCGCATGTACGCCAAACAACGGGGCGCAGACGAGGCTGCCGCACGAGAAATCGACGCATTCGTCGAGGCGGACTATCGCGACAATCTGTAGGCGCGTTACCTGTTTTCCCAGTAGTCGAAAAAGTTGAACCAGTTGAAGGGCTCCATGCGCACGTACTTTTCCAACTGATTCACAAACTCGCCCAGATAGCCGCGCAGAGCCTCGCTCCTTTGCGCGCGCGGCACATCGACCGCCCTGCTCAGGGTCTCGCAGTACACCTCATAACCGCCGTCTTTATAGAGCGGAAACAC
>CBDTZM010000446.1:0-2626 GCA_965364915.1 uncultured Pseudomonadales bacterium
CACGAAACCAGAAGCCTACGGTCGTTGCCCGAGAAGGTGGTCAGAGGGATCAAGTCTATCTTCGATTAAGCCTCCTGCCGGATCTGGTGTAGAATAGCGGGTTCGTCAAAGAGCGTTTCTGAGCTAAGAACGTGATTGAGCAAACGACACAACAACCGATGATTGCCTGCCCCAAGTTTTGGGCTTGGCCCTGCCCCCAACCCTAAATAGTTCCACCGCTAACAATACCGTGTGTGTGTTCGTGCTTGTCAGCGGCAGCACGTTCGCATTTATTTCGTATATAAATCAATGGGTTAATGAAAATGCTTCTCATGATCGACAACTACGACTCGTTTACCTACAACGTCGTGCAGTACCTTGGCGAACTCGGCGCCGAGGTGGTCGTACATCGCAACGACGAGATAACCCTCGATGAGATCGCGTCGCTGGCCCCCGACAAAATCGTGATCTCGCCGGGTCCTTGTACGCCCGACGAAGCCGGACTCTCGATGGACGTCGTCAAGACCTTCGGCGCAACGACGCCGCTCCTGGGCATATGTCTGGGCCATCAGAGCATCGGCCAGGTATTCGGCGGCAACGTGGTGCGCGCCCGGGAGGTGATGCACGGTAAAACCTCGCTGATCCATCACGAGCGACTCGGTGTGTTCCGTGATTTGCCGCAACCTTTCGAAGCGACGCGTTATCACTCGCTGATCGTTGCAGAAGACGGATTGCCCGACTGCCTGGAGGTAACCGCATGGACCGAGCGCGACGGCGCGTTCGACGAAATCATGGGTTTCCGCCATCGCGAATACCCCATCGAGGGGGTACAGTTCCACCCGGAATCGCTATTCACCAAAACGGGTCACGACCTGCTGCGCAACTTCTTGGAGAGGGACGATGGACATCCAGGCCGCACTGGCACGACTGGTTGAGCGCGAAGACCTAACCCAGGACGAGACCCGCAGTGTTTTTCTGCAGGTCATGTCGGGGGAAGCTACCCCTGCCCAGATCGGCGGCTTGTTGACGGCATTGAGGGTCAAAGGCGAAACCCCTCAAGAGCTTGCCGGCGCGGCCGAGACGATGCGCGAGCTTTCCACCAAGGTGGCTATCGACATTCCCTACCTGGTGGACACTTGCGGCACCGGCGGCAGTGGCGGCGCCAAACTGTTCAACATCTCCACGGCGGCGGCGTTCGTCGCCGCGGCGGCCGGCGCGCGCGTCGCCAAGCACGGCAATCGAAAAATGACCAGCTTCAGCGGCAGCGCGGACGTGCTCGAGGCGGCCGGGGTCAATATCGGTTTGACGCCGGAACAGATCGCTCACTGCATCAGCGAGGTCGGAGTGGGCTTTCTTTTCGCACAAGCACACCACAGCGCCATGCGACACGCTGCACCCGTCCGCCAAGAACTTGGGGTGCGAACGATGATGAACGTGTTGGGGCCGCTAACCAACCCGGCGGGCGCACGGCGCCAGGTGATCGGTGTGTTTGCGAGCAGCTGGCAACGCACCCTGGCCGAAGTGCTCGTCATTCTCGGCGCCGAGCACGTCCTCATCGTGCACAGTCGAGGACTCGACGAGTTGTCGCTCGACGGCGTTAGTTCGGTATGCGAATTGCAGAGGGGCGCCATCACGGAATTCGACATCACGCCGGAGGACGTGGGGCTTGCCACTAGGAGCATCGAGGGCCTGCACGCCGACTCTCCCGAATCGAGCCTGGCGCTATTACGTCAGTCGCTGACCGAACCCGATTCGGCGGCCGCCGAGATCGTCGCTTTGAACGCCGGCGCCGCAATCTACACCGCCGGCGTTGCGACCAACTTCAAGAACGGCGTGGCGATGGCGCAAGACGCGATCGCTGCCGGACTCGCGAAAGAGAAGCTCGACGAGCTCGTCCGTATCTCGAGCCTCATGGGCGAATCATGACCACCATTCTCGACGAGATACTCGCGCACAAACGCGAGGAGGTCGGTGCGCGCAAGCGCCAGCACCCGGAAGCCGAACTGCGTGCCCGTGCCGAACGACAAAGCGCCACACGAGGATTTAACAACGCCCTGCGCGATGCGGTAGCCCAAGGTCGATCGGGCGTGATCGCAGAGGTGAAAAAAGCGTCGCCGAGCAAAGGGGTGATTCGAGAGCAGTTCGATCCCATCGCCATCGCCAAAAGTTACCAACGCGGGGGCGCCACCTGCTTGTCGGTGCTGACCGACGAGAAATACTTTCAGGGCCATGACGCCTATCTGCAAGCTGCCCGCGATGCCGTCTCCCTTCCCGTGCTGCGCAAGGAATTCGTCGTCGACGACTACCAGATAGTCGAAGCGCGCGCTCTAGGCGCCGATTGCGTGCTGCTGATTGTCAGTGCTTTGGACATCATGCAGCTTACCGTGCTGAACGATGCCGCCCGCAACCTCTCCATGGACGTTCTCATCGAGGTGCACGACGCTCCAGAACTCGAGGCCGCGCTATCGCTTAAGCCGGCGCTGATCGGCATCAACAACCGTAATCTGAAGACGTTCGAGACCACCCTCGAGACGACATTCGACCTGTTGGAGCGGATACCCAACGACGTGCTGGTCGTCACCGAAAGCGGCATCAACAGCCATTCGGACGTGCAACAGATGCGGGAAAAGAACGTCAATGCATTTCT
>CBDTZM010000447.1:0-2626 GCA_965364915.1 uncultured Pseudomonadales bacterium
CGGCACGATGCAGGTGCTGCCGCGCTCATGTGTAAAGTCGTCGAGTAGCCAAAAAAGATTGCACGCGGCTGGAAAGTCAGCGGTTGCCGGAACATAGCCTTGATCCCGGTGCAACGGCTGCGGTTCTGTGGTTGCCCCATTGAAGAGAGCTCCGGTGATGCTCGAGATGAGGAAGTTCTTGCCGAGCATGAAACCGGCAAGCTCATCTGCCTCGGGGCGTTCCGCTAGGCCCAAGAACTCGGTGCCTTTGTTGACCATGTTGGATACGAGCTGCTTGGTTCCGCGCGCGCTTGACGGTGCCAGCTCTCCAAGCGAGCGCTCGGCCCTGGCCTGGTTTTCGAGCTTGGCTCGAAGCGTTTCGACCTCAATCGCCGTAAGTACGTCCGTTAACAAACACAGTCCGAACGTCGAGAGATCGTCCACGGCTTGTTCGATGGAGGACGTAAGCTGGGGCAGCGGCAGCGCGACGGGTGGGTCGAGGACGGGTGCGGCGGTGTAGTGCGTCTGCCGGTGCGCGGCAGGTGCGGGTGTCAAGGGGTTGGCCACTTGTGTTCTCCGACTGTGAATGTCGGTAAATGTACAATTTCTAGGCGTGATAGAAAATGTCTACTTGTTCGTTGTCTCCTCCGTCGAGATAGCCGAGGATGCGCATCGACATCGTCATCGCTGACGTCAGAAACCAGGAAACCCAATGAAAACAGCCATCCGCTCAGTCATCGTTGTACTTACTCTCGTCTCTTTCTGTGCGCAGGCGGCTAGCTACCTGCCCAAACTCACCGGCAGCAACGCCGGCAAGCAAATCGCCATCGTGTCTATTTCAGCAAACAATTTTGGCGGATCGATCCAAGGCTGGGGCGACGCCAATGGAACCGACCTGATGACCTCGCGCTTGAACGAGATGCTGGAGTTCGCTGAGGAAACCTTCTCGGCAGGTTGGGAGGTGGTCCCGGCCAGCTCGTTCGTCACCAAACCGGAATTCATTGCACTCGCCGGTGAACAAAGAGATGTGGGTGCACCGATGTTCGAAGGCATCTACATGCCGCTGCTATCGAAGAACCGCAAACAACTCGTCAAAGCCATGATCGACAAGGACGTGGCGCTGGCATTGATCGACATAACGGGCGCCGATTTTTTGGTGGTCATCTATTCGGAGTGGACGGTCAAAACCGGCAGTTTCGTCCCGACCTCTAAACCCTTGACGAAGAACGTCATCAGCATCTATGACAGTGCGGGCAAACAAGAATTTAAAGGCCGCATAGACAAGATGGGGGCCAAGACACTGGGTGCCTTCAGCAGGGTGGTTGTCGATGAAAACACCATCGACTATTGGGTGGATAGCTACAAGCTCAGCCTTGCCGCGATGTATGCCGGGCGCAAAAAGTAGTCACTACTTTACCGAGTCGGCCAACGATCCGATGAAGCTGTCGATTTTCGATAGGTCGTCCATCGATTCGACATAGCGTGTCTGGCGGTCGAGGGGATAGCGGGGGTAGTCGCAGATCATCGACTGTAGCGCGTCGCAGGCAACCTGTTCGACCACGAGTGAGATGAAAACGAGGCTAGTCTTAGCCTCCCCGAAACGCGCATTGTCCACCTGTTCAACGAGTTCATCGAGAGTCGCGTCAACCTCGGAGAGTATCCACTCTCGATCGAAGAGCTTTTTGGTGACCTCGGTCGAGCGTAGCGTTGCGACAAGTTGCTCTGTTACATGTTTCGGGATCTGCAGCAGAATTCGCCAACCGATGCGGAACAAACGTACGAGACCTTCGCGAACCGATTGGTCGTCGCCCATGTCCTCGCCCAGATACGACATGCCGATGTTGCAGGTTGCCAGTGCCGCGTGAGCTGCCTCGACTTCGTCGAACCGTTTGCCGTCCAGTGTCGTACCGGTCATCAGCACATTAGATAGGTAGACCAACTCGCTCACGCGTTCGGAAAACAGTGCAGCGTCGATATGCTGCAAGCCGTCCAAGGCCGCTTTGACCGGTAATACGGCGTCTTGCTCCGGTGCTGGCAGCAGCAGTGCTGGGGGTTCGTTCGAAACGATTTCCGCCTGAATCAGCAACTCTTCCAGCTCTTTTTGTTTCTCGATGTCGGGCCGGTGTGGTGGTGCAAACCCTGGCTCCTCGGCGGGCGAATCCGTCACGACATCTTCGGGAGCTAGCCTGCCTAGTTGTGAAAAGTACCGTGCGCTAACGGGATCGTGGTTCGTGCCCACGACGAGGCTAGCGAGGCTCGCGAGTCTGGTGAGTTCCAAAAACGCCGTAGCACTCTCCGGGGTGACGTAACCGGCGCGCTCTTTTGCATCGCGTCGATCTCCGGAGATGTCGTGCATCAAGGGCGACGCGTGATCGCGGCTCATGCGGTACAACACGTGCTCCAGGAACTGCGGATGCTCTGCCTCCAACGCGGCGAGGGCTGCGCGGGTGATATCCCATTCTTCGTCGTACACGGCAGTGACGTAGTAGCCGTTGAACTCCTCTGCGTATGCAGCAGCGCCGGCGTAACGTTCGAGAACCTCGTACTCGTCACTCAGAATGGCTTGCTCGTGGTCGACGGTCACGAGTTGCGCGAAGTTGAGCACGACATAGTCGACACCAAGACCCAACAGCCTTGCGGCCAGGAA
>CBDTZM010000448.1:0-2625 GCA_965364915.1 uncultured Pseudomonadales bacterium
AGCTTTTGGATTGAATCGATGGTGCATTGCGCACCGTCCGCGGTGACGTAGTCGAAACCGGCCCAGATCGTGTTGTTGGCCATGCTAACCCCGATGTGGCGTGCGAAACTGAGGTGCTGGCACTGCTCCTTGAACTCCAACAGATAGGTGCGTTCCGGGTCGACTGAGACCAGCAGGTGCTGATTGTCGATCGTCTCGAAACGGGTGATTTCGTTCGCATAGGGGATCATGGCCACAGGCTCACCGGCCGTCGGCAGTGCGAAAGCCTCTGGGATGGCGAAAGGCATCGAGAAAGACACAATGCCGGCACTCACGCTCAGCAGCAACACGGGTAGTGGCTTGTGCATGTCGTAATCCTCCTGTCCCACGGACGCGCGCCGCGGTCGGCCTCATACGACATGCTACGGCTCGGAACCTGAACCGAAACTGAATTGGACTTCTGATTCGCATCTGGCGATGCTCGTTGGTAGACATAACACAATGAGGGAAAGCCTGTGGTATCTGGGTTCAGATTGACCAGCCTGAGTCTCGGCCTGGCGGTGATGGCGTTGGCAGGGCATGCGGACGATAGCGTCACCGGCTACGTCGACGACGACCGGAAGGCCACGATCGCGCTGGCCGAGGACATCTGGCAGTACGCCGAGATGGGCTATTTGGAGACCCAAAGTACCGAGCGCTTGCAGAAATACTTGCAACGGCAAGGCTTCGAAGTGCAATCCGGGGTGGCGGGTATGCCGACAGCATTTGTCGCGAGTTACGGAAAGGGTGAGCCGGTTATCGGCATCTTGGCGGAATTCGATGCCTTGCCCGGGCTCTCGCAGCTAGCCAAGCCGGCCCGTGAAGCTCGTATCGCAGGCGCGCCGGGGCATGCGTGTGGTCATCACCTATTCGGTGCCGCTTCGGCCGCAGCGGGTGCGGCGATCGCCGCGTGGCTCGAAGCGTCGGATACCGAAGGCACGGTTCGGGTATATGGCACGCCGGCCGAGGAAGGCGGATCCGGTAAGGTCTACATGACCCGCGAAGGTCTGTTTGACGATGTCGACGTCGTGCTGCACTGGCACCCGGCAGATCGTAACCATGCGTCGCCTTCGAGCACCACGTCGAATAAGTCCGGGCGTTTCAGTTTTCATGGCGTCGCAGCGCACGCGGCGTCCGCACCCGACCGCGGGCGTTCGGCTCTCGACGGCGTCGAAGCGATGAACTACATGGTCAACATGATGCGTGAGCACGTGCCTTCGGATAGCCGCATGCACTATGTGATTACCCACGGCGGTGACGCGCCGAATATTGTTCCGGAGTTTGCCCAGGTGTACTACTACGTGCGCCACCCGCGAAGGGAGGTGGTCAAGGAACTCTTCGAACGTGTCGTCAACGCGGCGCGAGCAGCGGCCATGGGCACCGAAACGCGCGTCGAGTACGAGGTGATGCACGGCAACTATCCGGTGTTGCCAAACGAAACCTTGTCCGCGCTTGTCGATGGCAACATGCGCAATCTCGGCGGATTGAGTTACAGCCCTGCCGAGCAGGCGTTTGCCGAGACCATATACAAGACGTTGATCAAGCCGACGCTGCCGTTGGGTTCGGAAAACCAGGTACAACCGTTCCTGTTTCGGCAAGGCATGGGGTCGACGGATGTGGGTGACGTGAGCTGGACGGTGCCGACGGTAGGTTTCGGCACGGCAACGTGGGTACCGGGTACACCAGCGCACAGCTGGCAGGCGGTTGCTGCGGGCGGCACGACCATTGGCCACAAGGGCATGATCCTGGCGGCGAAAATTCTGGCGGTAACGGCAACCGATCTATTTGAGAACCGTGACCTGATAGAGCGGGCGCGGGAAGAATTCGAGGAACGCCGAGGTGCGAACTTCGAATACTCGGCGTTGCTGGGGGATCGCAAGCCACCGCTCGACTATCGTTTGTGAAGCTAGCGCTCTTGCATCCCGGAGAGATGGGCGTATCCATCGGGATGGCGATGGCGGCATCCGGACACACCGTCGGTTGGTTGAGCGAAGGCCGCGGCCCTCAGACCCACGCGCGGGCTAGTGCGGCAGGCTTCAGCGCGCACGCAACGTTGGATGAATTGTTGGAAGGGTCTGTCGGCGTGGTGTCGGTGTGCCCTCCGCACGCAGCGGTAGAGGTGGCGCGGAGCATCATCGCCAGCGGGTATACCGGCTTATATGTCGATGCCAATGCCATCGCTCCCAATACCGCCAGATCCATCGGCGATAGCGTCGGCGAAAATTACGTCGATGGCGGCATTGTGGGGCCTCCTGCGCTGCAAGCAGACAGTACGCGTCTATATCTATCCGGGCTGCACGCCGAGGATGTCCAGGCTTGGTTCGCGAAAGGCTTCGTCGAAACACTCGTTATTGGAACCGATCGGGCTCAGGCCTCTGCGTTGAAGATGTGCTACGCCGCCTATACCAAGGGAACGAGTGCGCTACTTTTGGCGATTCGGGCACTAGCAGAGGCGGAAGGCGTGACCGAGGGGCTTTTGGGTGAGTGGCAGCGCTCGCAACCCGGGTTGCCCGAACGATCGGAACGCGCAGCGCATGGCACCAGCAAGAAGGCGTGGCGCTTTGTCGGCGAGATGCAAGAGATAGCCGCCAGCTTCGAGGGCGCTGA
>CBDTZM010000449.1:0-2625 GCA_965364915.1 uncultured Pseudomonadales bacterium
GCAAACAAGCCCGAATGGTTGCTTTCCAACGCTAGCAGGAACCGCTTGGTATCCAGGCCGCCGCCAAACCCGGTCAGCGACCCGTCGCTGCCGATGACTCGATGGCATGGAATGATGATGGGTATCGGGTTGTTGCCGTTGGCGGTACCCACCGCGCGTACCGCCTTCGGATTGCCCACCGCCACGGCAATGTCTTTGTAGCTGCGTGTCTCGCCGTAGGGTATCGCTCGCAACGCCTCCAATACCTGACGCTGAAACGGCGTCGCCAGCGGCCCGAGTGGTAAATCGAAGGCCTGTCGCGTGCCCTCGAAGTACTCGTTCAACTGTCGTTTGGCATCGGCGAACGGTGCATCGTTCCGCTCCCATGCCGGTTCTTGTTGGCGCGCCTTGGTGCCTGTCGAGAATCCGACAATCTTCAGTTCAGCGTCGGTACCCGCCAACAACAGCGGCCCGATCGGGGTGTCGAGGTATGAGTAGTACATTAGCCAACCTTTTTGTCGTTAACAGTCCCTGTGCCCGCTGACCCATACCAGAGGTACATCAGCGCATAGCCGCGCCAGGGCGCCCAGCATTCTGCCCGCCTTCTTGCACCGGCGGCGGTGGTGTCCAGCACCTTCATGACCACCCAGTCGCTTTCCGGAAAGGCGTTAGGGTCTTTGGCGACCCTCAGTGCAACGTAGGAGGCCGTCCAGGGCCCGATGCCCGGAATCGCGCAAAGTGCTGCGTGCAGCGAATCCGCGTCCCCACACTCATCCAGCTGAAGCCGATCCGCCAACACCTCCCGTGCAAGCAGGCTGATGGCCGAACCACGCTTACCCGGCATGCCAATTTCGGCCGGGTTCGCTCGCGCCAATGCGCTGGGGGTGGGGAACGCACCGGCCCCGTACCGCTCGATCAACGCGCCGGCCAACGTCGTCGCCCGGGCAACGCTGACCTGCTGCCCAAGCACCGCGCGCACGGCCGTCTCGAACCCGTCCCACGCGCCCGGTACACGCAG
This sequence comes from uncultured Pseudomonadales bacterium, assembly GCA_965364915.1. GTDB lineage: Bacteria > Pseudomonadota > Gammaproteobacteria > Pseudomonadales > Azotimanducaceae > Azophilus. Next base: position 998 of record CBDTZM010000449.1, read on the forward strand.
TCCGGGGGCTTCGCGAACCCAACGACCCAACATCGGGTCCTCACCAAGATGACCGTCGACAGCGTAAGAATCGGCATCCAAATCGAATACCCGTCGCAGGCGTTGCAACAAACCACTCATATCGCTCTGCAACTCGACCGGTATGGCCGCTACCAAACCATCGTCTTGCCATCGCACCTCGAGCCAAACCGGTGCGCCGTCGGCATCGGCCAAGCGCCGGCGGTAACGTAACCCGTCGACGACCTCGATGCCGGCCAGCGCCCGTTTTGCGAGAAACCCGAACACCCATTGCGCGTTGTAGGGTTGGCGAACCGCCAGGCGCAACTCGAGGGGCTCACCCGACACGCGTGGTCGATGCCGTCGCAGTGCCGACGGTGGGCGGCCGAAGGTTGCTTTTATTTCATCGTTGAAACGCCGCACGCTGCCGTAACCGGCCTGCATCGCGACGCTGGCGAGCGACATGCCGCCGCTGTCGATCAAACGTTTGGCCAGTTGCACCCGATGCGCGCGCGCCAGACTGGCAGGTGTCGCACCGACCTCCGCACTGAATACCCGGTTCAGCTGCCGGCTGGAAAGATGTAAACGCTCGGCCATCGCGCCCACCGATTGATCGTTCAGAAAGCCCGCATCGATCAAACGCAAACCCTTGACGACGGTACGGCTGCCGACCGTCCATTCCGGAAGCCGCCGTGCCGCCTCGGGCCGGCAGCGCAGGCACGGGCGAAAACCCGCATCCTGGGCTGCCGCCGGGGTCGCGTAGTAGCGAACGTTGTCGCGTGCCGGCGAGCGGGCCGGACACACCGGCCGGCAGTAGATTCCCGTCGTCAGCACGCCGACGATGAAGCGCCCATCGAAGCGGGGATCGCGCGATAAGCGTGCGCGTTCGCAAATGTTCGGTTCCGGTAGCACCATCGAACTATAATCCCCGCTCTCGAAAAAAACTCGCAGGATCTGGACATTGTCCAAAACCTCTCAAGCGGCCGTTGACCATCCCGTGCAGCTCAGCCCCGTGCACGTTGCCAAACCCTGGGGCCAGGAAATCTGGTATTCCGGGATCGAGGCCCGGGGCGAGAGCGAGGTGATCACGCCCAACGGCCGGCTGAAGCTCTCTGTGTATCTGGACATCGACCGTGGAGCGACCTGTAACCACCAGGATATCGTGCTGCTCAAGGTATTGGACCCCAATCCATCGCCGGTGCTTGGCGATCTCTATTTCGAGGTCCACGAAGAAAAGCGCGAGGTCTACGTCGTCACGGCGATAGATAGAGGAGCTTGGCCCGACGGACGCGGACAGATTCGGTTCGGGATGAACCAGACACTGCGCGGGTCGTTCGGTAACGATGATGCCTTTCGCGCGGCCTACCTCGCTGCGGTCGAGGACTATGAGCGCGTGCGACGCGCCATCGACAATGGCGGCCAGGGCCTCACGGCCGAGGAACTTGCCAAGCGGGCGGCTATGGACGCCTTTACCGCGCTAGCGGCCCTGGAAATCGGAGACGTCGTTGCCGTGCCGAAGTGGGTCCCGCACGCCTTGCAGCACGGTGTGCGCGTCATCGAGTTCCAAACCCCGACTTATGAGCGCCACATCATCTCATTTGCGCAACGGGTGTTGACGCAAGATCACTGGG
>CBDTZM010000450.1:0-2619 GCA_965364915.1 uncultured Pseudomonadales bacterium
GGCATGGGGGGTCGTTGCACCACGCCCACACCGAGATTGCCATCCGCTGCTTCGACGTGGCGAATCTGTTGGTCGCTCACGCGCTCGGCAGGTGCGCGCTCGATGGTTTGCCGTATGTCGTCTGCCGGAATGTGAGTTGTGGTCTGTACAAGGCCGGAAGGTTGCGGCGAGCGGTAGCGGCCGTACAGCGGTCTACCCGGAAACACGTCGCCGACCGATGCGCCCGTGTCGACGACCAATACACCGTTGACGATGACGTGTTCGATGCCTTCGGAAAATGCCAGGCCGGATTCGAAGGTCGCCGTGTCGATGACCGTGTTGGGGTCGAATACGGTGATGTCGGCATCGGCGCCGACCTTGATACGGCCTTTGTTACGCGCGTTCGGCGCAATGATTTCCAGGCGCTGAGCGGGCATCAACGTCATCTTGCGCAGCGCGTCCATGAGCGACAACACTTCGCGCTCCCTGACGTAGCGTCCTAACACGCGGGCAAACGTTCCCGCCGAACGGGGATGGGCGCCCGGCGCATAAGGCATGCCGTCGGAACCGATCATTGTCGACGCTCTGGCAATTCCGGCATCGATCCAGGCGTCCTTCATCTTGTGGATGATGACGACACCGCCCTGGCGGCGGTATTTCTCGAAGGAACGTTGCGTCAGTCGTTCGCCGGTGTCTTGCCATTGAATGTCTTTAAAGGTAATGCCCATGGTTTGCTGCCAGCCTTCGTCGAACAGCGCGCTCTCGAGCGAGGTGGATCCGGCGGTGTAGGGATACATCTCGGTGGTCACGTCGAGTCCGCGTGCTTGTGCGGCCTCCACCAGATCGATGCCGAGTTCGATCGAACCGAGGGCCCTGCTGTTGATGTGGACGATGTGCAACGGCGCACCGGTCGTTGCCGCGTTGGCGATGACCTCTTGAATTCCGGGAATGCCCGGGTCGCGAACGTGAACGAAAATCGGCGCCTGCCGAGCGCCGGCGAAGCGAAACAGCTCGAAGATTTCTTCGCGGGTCGCAGCCGGTTGGTAGCCGACCGGTAGACCGATGCCGAGTGCGCCGGCCTCTAACTCGGTTTGCAGTAGCTCTTTCATCTTGGCGATCTCATTGGCATCCAACGAGTCGTATGCGGAAGATCGTATTTGCGATCTCAGAAACCCTGTGGCTTCGGGACTAGCAGCGCCATGTTGTTCCGCCAAACGTCTGAACTCCGGCATCTGCGACGCGTACTTGTCTTTGGCGAGTGCGCGCGCCGACATGTGAGCTGCGGATGCGCCATAGTTGATCGGGGCGTTACCTGCTCGTGCAGATAGCCAGCGGGCTATGTCGGGCATACCGCTTTCCAGTTCGAGCGCCGTCGTGACGCCGTCGCGAACTTGATATTCGTTGGCGGCATTGGTTTGGCCGTGGGCGTGGAGGTCGATGAACCCGGGTGCGACGACCAACCCAGAAACGTCGATCACGCGGCTGCCGGTGATGTCCTCCGCAGTGATGGCAACGATTCGATCGCCAACGATCGCGACGTTGCGAATGGCGTCCAAGCCGGTTTCCGGGTCCATCACCCTGCCGCCGGCAAGCACCAAATCAAACTCGGCAGCGACCGGTAACGACCAGGCGCACATCGCCGTCAACAACATTCGTGCGTAAGTCCGCATTCGAAATCCTATCCCCGTGTGTAGCGTGAGTATAAGCTAGGATATCGTCGCTGGGGGTACGGGCATGGCCACGAAGAAGACACTAGCTGCGGTGTTGGGTATCGTCGTTTCGTTTCTTGGATTGATCGTTCTCATCATGGTGTTGCTGGCCAACAAGGTGGTCACTTTGCAAATGGCCACGCTCATGTTGATCGGCATGTTAGGGCTGTACGTGGGCTTCGGCGTACTCATCGCAGTCTATCGACTGGTGGCGAAGCTGGATTGACGTGCATAGCGACTAGGTAGATCCTGCACGGATTCCCATAGGAGCTCATACATGGCTATGACTGTGAGACAGCTTCGATTCGTTGAGATCACCGTACTGTTGGCCATGGCGATGTGTGCTACCGCGGCACAGACGGCAGAACCCCCTCGCACGCCTTGGGGTGCACCGGATCTAAACGGGACTTGGCAATTCGCTGTTGCGACGCCGCTGCAGCGACCGGAGGGATTTGCCGAAAAAACCCACTTCAGCGAGGAAGAAGCTGCGGCCTACCTCGACGGGGCGTACGACCGCCTGGAGGGTCTCGTGAGTTTCTTGGACGGCGGTGAAGAGAAATACGTCGGTGTGGAACCCTGGATTCCGACCGACCTGCCGCTAACGGAAGACCGGCGCACGTCGCTCATCTACGAACCCGACAACGGCAAGATCCCACCACTCACCGAAACCGCCAAGGCGCGTCAGGAAGCTGAGAGAAAGCTCAGTCTCAGCCCGCCCGCGGGCCCGGAGGATCGTCCGGTGGCCGAGCGCTGCCTGACCGGGTTGGTCACTGGGCCGCCACTGACGACGTTACTCGACTACAACAGTAACCTTCAGATATTTCAGAGCGAAGACAGCGTGGCTTTATTGAACGAGACGATCAACGATACCCGCATCGTGCCGTTGGATGGCCGCCCGCACCTGCCCGAGAGCGTGCGCCAGTGGCTAGGC
>CBDTZM010000451.1:0-2615 GCA_965364915.1 uncultured Pseudomonadales bacterium
TCTGTTGTTTTACGGCGGTCTTAGGTGTTGCTCACGCGGCGCCCGCCACCGCGATCGACTCAAATGTCACGCTGGAGGAGGTGTGGCGCGTCGTGCAAGCCCAACAGGCACAGATCGATGCCCTCACGAAGGCGCTCGAGGCCACCAAGACGAGCCTCGAAACGACGCAGACGAGCCTCGAAGCAACCGAAACGAAGGTTGCGATAACCGAGGAACAACTCATCGCCACCGCCGACTACCTCGACGAGGTGCAAGTGGCAGCGCAACCGGCGGCGGGCAACAGACTGAGCATCGGGGGCTATGGCGAGCTGCACTACAACAGCTTGAATGCAGACGATGCATCCCGCGATCTCAACGAGTTCGACTTTCACCGGTTCGTAACGTTCTTCGACTACGAATTCAACGAACGCCTGCGTTTCTTCTCAGAGATCGAGATCGAACACTCGCTCGTCAAAGATACCGAGGATGGTTCGAACGGCGGTGAGGTAGAGATCGAACAGGCCTACATCGAAGCGGATCTCAACGAGAACCACTACGCGAAGGTCGGACTGTTCTTACTTCCCATCGGTATTCTCAATGAGACCCACGAGCCACCGACTTTCTACGGCGTCGAGCGCAACGACGTCGAAAACGTAATCATCCCGAGCACTTGGTGGGAGGCCGGGATAGGCTTGGGCGGCCGTTACCGCAGCGGCCTGTCTTGGGACTTCGCCGTACATTCCGGGCTCGAGATGCCGAGTTTCGGCAGTAGCGCCTATCGCGTGCGCTCGGGACGACAAAAAGCGTCGCACGCGGCCGGCGACGACCTGGCCTACAGCTTGCGCCTGAAGTACACCGGAGTACCCGGTCTCGAGCTCGCGACGACCTTGCACCATCAAACCGATGCCAGCCAACTCGACGGCGACGGTCTGGACGCGGGTACCTTGATCGAAGTACACAGCGTCTTCAACCGGGGACCGTTCAGCGTGCGCGCACTCTGGGCCGAATGGAATTTCGACGGCGCGGGCGTGGAGTTGGCCGGCGTCGACAAACAATCCGGCTGGTATATCGAACCGAGCTGGCGTTTCGATAGCAATCACGGCGATTGGGGCGTCTACACCCGTTTCGAGGACGTCGAAGGCGCTCGTTCCCGCGACCGCTTCGATCAATGGGAGTTTGGCGTCAATTACTGGCCAACCGACGGGGTGGTGTTGAAGTTCGACTACCGAGACCGAAAACACGACCTCACGAGCGAGGCTGGTCGCGATTTCCATGGGTTCGATCTGGGCGTTGGCTACCAGTTCTAGGGTTCCCGATGGGTTCCCGATGGGTTCCCGAAGGGCTTCTAATCCTCGCCCAATGTGGCAGAATGGCTATATGCAAATGAGAACGATTATCGGGTGCATTCTGATTACCGCGGCCAGCGGGCTCGCCGCGTCTGACGATCATGTATATCAGACCTCCGATGCGTTCGTTCGGGAATACTTCACCGACCAGGCACTGCTCGCCCAAACGCTCTGGCTGACACCCCAGTTGCGAACCGAGCTCAAAGAGGTGCTCGGACACGCTCCAAGCCTACGCACACGCTACTGGGAGCAATCCGGACGAACCCTTTGGATTCTGAATGAGATCGGCAAGGTCAAGCCGATCACCACCGGCGTCGTCGTCAGCAACGGCGAAATTGAAACCATTCGCGTGCTCGTGTTTCGTGAAAGCCGTGGCTGGGAAGTGAAGTACGACTTTTTCACCAACCAATTCGTCAGCGCCCGGCTCAACGACAACGATCAGCTCACACAGCCTATCGATGGCATCACCGGGGCAACTCTGTCCGTTCGGGCGATGAAGCGCATGGCTAAAGCCGCCCTCATCCTCCATGAACACGCCACCGATTCCAAAGGCCTCCTCGCCAAAGCCAACTAAATCGGTCAACCGCTGGCACCGAACCACTGGGGTTACGGTCGCGGCCGTACTGATCTATCTGTTGGCGACCGGCGTGCCTCTACAGTTCTCCGATCAGCTGGATTTAGCGGCCTCCCATGTCGCCCAAGAAGCGCTACTCGACTGGTACGGGCTGGAGGCCCCGCGCGGCGTCGTGGTGAGCGGCCGGTTGTCTTACCTCGACGGCATGCTATTCGACGACGGCGTCTACATCGGTCCAATCCAACGTCTGGTCGGTGCGGTGCAAACCGAGGCGGTGAGCCTGGCGGCGGACGCGCAAGCCGTATGGCTCGTCGCGCTCAACGGCGAACGGCTAAACGAGGCGACGGTGATCGGCAACATCGAGCGAATTGGCATGACGTCGAGCGGTGCCGTGCTTGAAGCGGGGGGCACCTACCTCGAACCGGACGCGGACTACGCCAACTGGTCACCCGTACCAGAGGTGCCCGGCAACGTGAGATGGAGCGTCGTCGAGCCTGCCTCCGAGCACCGCGAGGCCGAGACCAGAGGGCTCTTCCTGCGCCGCATGCTCACCTGGGAACGCGTGCTGCAAGATCTGCACAGCGGGCGCTTCTTTGGGATCGTTGGTATCGTCGTCGTCGACCTGGCAACCCTACTACTGTTGATCCTGGCGGCAACGGGCCTGGTCATCTGGTGGCGTAGCCGCAACACCGCTCAGATTCGCAATTTTGGTGCCT
>CBDTZM010000452.1:0-2598 GCA_965364915.1 uncultured Pseudomonadales bacterium
CTTCCGACGCCCCGTAAGTTGAGCGTTCCGCCGGAACCGGAGCCGCCGCTCTGGATGTTGAAGTTGGGCACACGCGCGGCTATCTCTTCGAACTGGTCCAGCTGGTACTTGGCGAGTTGATCACCGCCTACTGACGTAATGGAGACGGGTACGTCCTGCAGGGTTTCGCTCTGACGGCGCGCGGTAACGACGATCTCTTCCAATACGCGCGCGCCTTCAGTGGCGTGCGCGCTGGTCGAAACACCGGTGGTGAGCAAGGCGCCAACCGCTGCTGCCACCAGCAAGTGCGTTTTTGTGTTCATAGTTGGATCTCCGTCATGTCTCAGCGGCTGAAGTCGCACACTAGCGGCAAGGCAAGAGTCAACGCGAAGGTGTTCAAAACCACGCGTAGGCGTGTCGTGTGTATGCTTTCACTAGAAACTCCCCTCTAGGTGACTCCAAATCAACCGGCGATAGAAAACCGGCTGATTAGACTGTTTTAGTGCATGCATCTATCGGTGTCAACGAATTCCAGAATTCGCCATTGCCATAGGGCCAAAAGGCTTGCTGGCGCAGGCTCTTTTCAATCGCGCTAGATAATCAGTGCGACCAGAGCAACTCGAGATATCGAGCAGGCTCATTTACTTGTGGCCTTCCCAGTACGGCGCCCGGAGCTTGCGTTTGTTGATCTTGCCCATGGTGTTGCGGCCTAGGTCGTCCACCCACTCGAACGACCGTGGGCATTTGTAGTGAGACAGCCGTTCTCGACACCATTCGATGAGCTCTTCCGGGGGCTCCGCGCAATCCGGATCGGTCGGTATCGCGAGCGCCTTCAGTTCCTCGCCCATCTCCGCATGGGGAACGCCGATGCAGGCGATATCGAGCACACCCGGGTGTTCGATGAGTACCTGTTCCGCTTCTGCGGGGTAGATGTTCGTCCCACCGGAGACGACCATGTCGCTGAACCGGTCGGTGATGAACACGTAACCGTCCTCGTCCATGAAGGCGATCTCTCCGAGCGTAAAGATGCCTGGTGCTATGTGCGCTTCGGCCGATTTGGCCGGGTCGTTGTGATAGACGACCCCGCGGCCGGTCGCGTCCTTGAAGTACAGGCGCCCTTCCTGGTTTGGCGGAAGGGAGTTGCCGTCATCGTCGAGCACCATCGCCTCGAACGGCGCAATCGCTTTGCCGACAGACCCGGGGTGCTGCAACCACTCTTCCGAATTGATCGCACAGGTGGTGCCCACCTCGCTTGCGCCGTATGCATCCACGAACACCGGCCCCCACCACTCGATCATCGCTCGTTTCACGTCAATGGGGCACTTTGCGCCCGTATGGCTGATCGCCTGCAACGAACTCACATCGTATCGGGCTTTCACGTCGTCCGGCAGCGCCAATAAGCGCACGAAATGCGTGGGCACCATCACGCTGTTGCCGATCTGATGATCCTGAATGGTGCGCAACGTCTTTTCGGCGTCGAAGCGGCCGAGGATGACCGAGGATCGACCGGCGGCCAACAAACGTGCACCCGACAAGGGCCCCGTGTGATACATCGGTCCCACGATGAGATGCTTGCCGAGACCGGCCATCGGGCTTTGCGCGAGGTTGGCCAAGTGCTCGGCCACCGTATCGCCACCGGCAAACATGGTCGGCGGTAACTCGGTGCCTTTGGGGCGGCCTGTGGTGCCGGAGGTGTACAACAAATTCGGACGCGGTGGAATGTCGCTGGGCGGCTCATCTCCCGACTGATCCGCAAGCCACGTCGACCAGGACTCGACGCCATCGATAGGGCCATCGGTATCGGTCCAGCCCACAACGTACTCGACGGAGCTTGCGTTGGCCGCCGCGACGCCGCGCTCAGCCGTTTCCGGACCAACAAACAACACCTTGGCGCCGGAATCACGCAGGATGTACGCCACTTCTTCTGCGGTCAGATGAAAATTCACCGGTACCACGGAAGCCCCGCCAATGAGGCCACCCAAATTGGCGATGGCCGTCTCAACGGCGTTTTCTGCGAACACGGCAACCCGCTGATCCGACCCGAGATCAAGGCTCATCAGTCCGTTGGCAACGCGATTGAGGACGTCATCGAGATCCGCCCAACCGAGCGCCGTGACCTCGTCGCTAATGGCAACCTCGTCCGGATGCTCATCCGCCAACCGCTTTGCAAAAGTGGTCACCGCGCGTTCCTTTCGATATAAAGGTTGTCAATATATAGGGGAGAGGGCGCTTGAGCACTCAGATAACCAACGAGACGCTACTCGACATGCACCAGCGCATGGTGCGCATCCGCATCTTCGAAGAGACCGCCGGCAAGATGGCGGAAGACGGCAAGATACCGGGCGCACTGCACCTGTATGTAGGGCAGGAAGCTATCGCCGCCGGCGTTATGGTGCACCTGTCGAACGAGGACTACATCACCAGTTCCCACCGCGGGCACGGCCACCTCATCGCCAAAGGCGGTGAGTACAAACCCATGTTCGCGGAGCTATACGGCAAAGCCACCGGCTACTGCAAAGGTAAAGGCGGCAGCATGCACATCTCCAACCTCGACCTTGGCATGTTGGGCGCCAACGGCATCGTTGGCGCCGGTGCACCAATTGCCATGGGGGCAGCTTT
>CBDTZM010000453.1:0-2589 GCA_965364915.1 uncultured Pseudomonadales bacterium
GGCGAGGCGCGCGCCAAAGGCATCGACAAGTGTGTGGTGGCGTCACTAGTGGGTGACATCGAGATCGAGCAGGCTTGCGAGTATTTGATGGAGCACAATATCCTGGCGTACCCGTACACGGCCGAGAAGCCGGTAGCGGTATTAGGCGCAAAGTATCGTTGGGCAAGGATGGCCGGCTTGATGTGAGAGGTCTAAACCGACAGGAGAGCTTCATGTTGATGCGCAAAGCAATCATTCTGATCTGCTTGTTCATACTACCGACGCTGACCCTGGCGCAGGCGTCATCAACGCTCACCGGTATCGTGACCGGTTTCGATGGCGTGCCGATCGCCGAGGCGCCGGTTCAGATCAAGCATCGAGACACCGGCGAGGTTCTGCAAACCCGTACCGATGATGGCGGAAGCTATCGCTTTCTCGATCTGGATGGCGCCGGCTACACGTTGTCGATCGCGATGCCGTGCTGCGCGCACGCAAGCTTGTCCGAAGAAGCCATCGACATCGAGCCGGATTCGACACACCGGTTCGACGTCAGTCTCGAAGAAGGACCCTCTCTCAATACGCTTGGCGACGATCCGATCACTATCGCCAACATCGTCCGGGATCGACAGGTGATTCCGAAGCTGCCGGTCCCCAACAACGCCGACGGCAGGCCCGATCTATCCGGCGTGTGGCTGGTCAACAGCGATCCCTTTCCAACCAAGCCACAGCCATTGCCGTGGGCGGAAAAAGTGTTCGAGGAACGCAAGGACAACGACCGGCGCAACCATCCTCACAATCGGTGTTTGCCCGGCGGCCTGCCGATACCGAACGGCGGGTCGCCTTTCATCAGCAAGTTCGTACAGACGGATGACCTGTTGGTCATCCTCCTGGAGGACGTGCCGGGATTCCGGCAGGTGTTCCTCGACGGCCGCAGCCATCCGGAAGATCCCAACCCGAGCTGGATGGGGCACTCGACAGCCCGTTGGGATGGCAGCGTGTTGGTCGTGGACACGGTCGGTTTCAACGACCGTGGATGGACGGCCGGTTACCCCCGATCCGAAGGGATGCGCATGACGGAACGCTATCAACGCACGACCTACGGCCGCATGGTGGCAGAAGTCACGATCGAGGACGCAGCCGTTTTCACCGCGCCCTGGATCAGAAACATGTCGTTCGATTTAGCGCCTCAAGAGGAATTGATCGAATACGTTTGCGAGAACAACAAGTGGGCGCCCGCCGAGGTTCCCAGCGAATAGGCTTCAGCTCGCAGTCGTTGCGTGCTGCACGAGTTCGTCGGCAATCTGAAACCAATCGGCCTTCGATCCGACGAAGATATGGTAGGCGGGCTCGATGCCAGGGTCGGTGTCCAACGGTCCGCACGGCACGTTGTAGCGGGATATCTTGTCCGACCAACGCGGCATGGGGCTGCCGCAGTGACGGCAAAAGTTCTGGCCGAATCGCACCGCGTCCGGCAGATCGTAAATCATGACCGACGCCTCCCCAGCTAACCAGGTGAGCTGGTCGCGCTCGACGAACAGGTTGGTCGCGTGGGCGGCCCCGCGGGCCTTGCGGCACCGCATACAGTGGCAGTTGGCCATCAGCAGCGGCGCACCGAGAATCTCATAGTGCACGGCACCGCACAGGCAACTACCGCCAAGCGCGCCCTCGGTTTCCGGCACCACCGTCGGGCGATCGTGGACCGTCAACTCCATACCCTCGGGAAATTGCGGGAACGCCGGGATGTCATCACCTAGCACGACCCACGGTGCTTTCGATTCGGCGAAACAGTGGCACATCGGCCGTTCTTCACAATCGGCCTCGAGACAGCCCGCCGGGACGAAAGGCTGCTGGTCGGTTTCGGGGCCCGGCGTCGTCGAGCCGCAGGTACGACAGAAGTGGCGAGACGAGTTAGGCGTCGACGCATAGCTCTCGATGTTGTTGCGTCCGCTGACCCACTCGAGCCCGGCGCCGCCAACGAACGTTGCGAACGGACTACCGTGTGCCTTGCGGCACATCGAACAATGACAATGCAGCATGTCGTGGAACGGTCCGTGTACCTTGTAACGTACCGCCCCGCAAAGACAGCCGCCGTCGACGACTTCCAGGTTTTGTTCGGTCATGCCCTCACCTTACCAACTCGCCCCGTCATGGTAGCCGCCCAACGGAAAATGGGATACAACTGTGCGCCAACAATAAGGATGCCAGCCGTGCAAAAATTCCTAACCGCGTTAGCTTGCACCGCCATGTGTGGAGCGGCCGCTGCGGCCGAACCGCTGCAGCAGATGGATGTGTTTGCCTTGGAGTGGGCAAGCGATCCCCAAGTTGCCCCGGACGGCAACACCATCGCGTACAGCCGCGTCGGCTACGACCTCATGAGCGATCGAAGCACGGCGAGCATCTGGCTGATCGACGCGGACGGCGGCAACCATCGCCCGCTAACGGATATCAAAGGTTCTTTGGCACGCTGGTCGCCTTCGGGAGACCGGGTCGCCTTCGTGGCACGCACCGATGGCGGCGTACAACTACACATGCACTGGCTGACCGCCAATCGGACGACACCCATCACGCAACTGACCGAGGCGCCCACCAATCTCGCATGGTCGCCGGATG
>CBDTZM010000454.1:0-2578 GCA_965364915.1 uncultured Pseudomonadales bacterium
GGATCGAGTGGTCGAATTGGACGGCACGCCGATTCACTACCTCGACTGGGGAGGCGATGCGCAAAAACCGGGCCTAATCATCGTTCACGGCAACGGGGCGCACGCGCACTGGTGAGCCTTTACTTGCGCCGTTTTTCATGGACCACTATCGACCGGTTGCCATCGACCTGGCAGGCGCCGGTGATAGCAGACACCGCGCGTCCTACTCTCCTGAACGATTTGCCGCAGAGGTTGCGGTGGTTGCCGATGACGCCGGTTTTGGCAGCGATACGGTCATTGTCGTACACAGCTTTGGTGGGTTCATTACTCGTGAGCGCGTTGAGAACGCTTCTCGCCGAGTGGCGTCACTCCAAACCGGACCGGGTGGGCTAGCCGTCATGCTCAATAGCACTCTCCGGCTGATCACCGGGTGCATGGTCATCGCTGCGCTTGCGGGTGGTTGTACGGATGTACCCGCGACAGACGATCGTGGTGCACCCGTAGCCCGGATAGTGCCCCATGAACTCGTCGCACACGGCCACACTCGCATCGACAACTACTATTGGATGCGCGACGAATCCCGCTCGAACCCGGAAGTTCTTGCCCATCTCAATGCCGAGAACGCCCATACGCGGCGGCGACTAGAGCCATTAGCACGTCTGCGCGACAAGCTGTTGATTGAGATGACCAGCCGTCTGGAGCGCGACTTCAATTCGGTGCCGTTTCTGTCCAACGGGTACTACTACTATCGCCGCTACCGTGGTGACGACGAGTATCCGATTCATGCTCGCAAAAAGGCATCGCTGGACGCACCCGAAGAAGTGCTGTTGGACGGCAACCGCTTGGCCGAAGGTCACGCCTATTCGTCAATCGGCGGCTATGCCGTCAGCAGCAACAACCGGTTGTTGGCGTATTCCCATGACACGCTGAGCCGAGGCATTTATACCGTGCGCTTCGTCGATCTGGCGACTGGCGAGCGACTGGCCGACGTGCTCGAGGGCGTTGAAGACGCGTTTGCTTGGGCTAACGACAACGCGTCTTTTTTCTATGTGCGTCAGGATCTCAACACCCTTTTGGGTAACCGTATCTACCGGCACCGGCTTGGAACTACTCAAGACGACGATGTGTTGGTCCATGAGGAGTTCGACACATCGATGTACCTCGACATCACAAAATCCTTGGACGGTAAGGCGCTGATCATTTCTCGCAGCGCCACGACGAGTGACGAGCATCTGGTCCTAGACGCCGGTACGCCGGAAGGTGGATTCAAATCCGTGTTACCGGCGGAAATTGGACACCGGTATAGCGTCAGCAAGCACGGCGACTGGATGTATGTGCGCACCGATTGGCAGGCACCCGACTTTCGCGTGCTGCGAGTAGCCATGGACCAGTTGGGGAACAAGGCCGCATGGCAAGAAATCATTCCCGCGCGTGATGATGTCCAAGTTGAAGAGTTGTTAGTGTTGAGTGACAGCGTGTTGCTTAGAGAGAGGCGTAACGGCAACGCTGTTATTGGCGTGTATAGCCTTGATGGTACCCCCCGCAGAACGATCGAGTTCGACGACGCCGGTTACACGCTGAACTTTCTCGACAACCATGATGCATCGGCCGCGGCGGTTCGGCTGGCTTTCAGCAGTTTTACGACGCCGGATTCGGTCTACGACGTGGACTTAGCGACGGGTGGGAAAACGTTGCTGAAAACCGCTGAGGTACAGGATTTCGATGCGTCCGACTACGCCACCGAACGCATCGCGGTCGCGGCGCGCGACGGGGCGCAGATTCCGGTGAGCATCGCCTACCGAAAATCGCTGTTTAAGAAAGACGGCACGAATCCGCTCATGCAATACGGCTATGGCGCCTACGGGTCCAACTACGACCCGTACTTCAGCACAACGTTCTTGAGCTTGATGAACCGCGGTATCGTGATCGCTATCGCCCACGTGCGTGGAGGCAACATGCTCGGCCAGGCGTGGTACGACGACGGCAGATTGCTGAACAAGAACAACAGCTTCACCGATTTTATCGACGTTACAGACGCACTGGTCGACCGGCAGTACGGCAGTACCGATAAAGTGATTGCCGAAGGGGCGAGTGCAGGCGGGTTGCTGATGGGGGCGGTCGCGAACATGGCCGGCGCGCGCTACTTGGCCATCGTCGCGCAGGTTCCGTTCGTCGATGCGGTGACCACCATGTTGGACCCAACAATTCCGCTGGTGACCAACGAGTGGAACGAGTGGGGAGACCCTCGGGAAACATTGCACTACCAACATATGTTGGCGTATTCGCCCTACGATCAGGTTGCCGCGCGCGAGTATCCACACATGTTCGTGACGGCAGGGTTGCACGATTCTCAAGTGCAGTACTACGAGCCTGCGAAGTGGGTCGCCAAACTGCGCGAATTGAAGACCGACGACAATGAGTTGCTGTTCTACATCGATATGCAGGCCGGCCATGGCGGAGCGTCGGGACGCTTTGAAGCCTATGTGGAAACTGCGATGGAATATGCGTTTCTGCTCGACCTACTAGGCATCGACGGTTAGCGTAGGTCGGTTAGGATTTTTCGCCTTTGAAGGTGCCCGCGGTGCCGCCGTAGTCGCAG
>CBDTZM010000455.1:0-2570 GCA_965364915.1 uncultured Pseudomonadales bacterium
ATGATCGAGATCCCTTCCGGTGGGACTTCCCAGAAAAACGTATTGAGATACAACTGCAACGAGGTGCCCACGCCCACCGGAACGGACACCACCACAAACCCCGTGATTAGCCAGATAAACGAACGGTTTCGTGTGGCCGCCCACATGTCTTTGAAAATCTGCGTTGCATTGAGCTGTTGCGATTCTCGTGGTACCGGCAAGTGCGGCACCAGATGTCGAGTGCCGATCGAAGTGACGAGGATGGCGATGCACATGCCAACGCCAAGGATCGCAGTGTATGGCGGGTAGGCATCGGGATTGAGTTGAACGTTCGGAAAGGCTTCACTGGCCGCGAAAAAGACGCCGAAACCCAATCCGTATACCGTCAACGCCCCAACCGAGTTGAATACCATGCGGCCTGCCGCAAGCGTATTGCGTTCGTGGTAATCGGTGGACATTTCCGCGCCGAGCGCGACATGCGGCACATGGTAGAGCGTCATGGCAAACCGAGTCAGCACGACAAACACCAGAAGCCAGACGAAGAGCCCCATCTCGGAGTCCACCATCGGGTTGAACAGCAGAAAAAAGCACTACCCCAACGGCACGGCGGATACGTACATGAACGGATGGCGGCGCCCGTACTTCGACCGCCAACCGTCCGAAATGGAACCCATCAACGGGTCGGTGATCGCATCGACGGCGATACCGACGAACAGCGCGATACCACACAGCGTACCGGAGACGCCGAGAACCTGATTGTAGTAGAAGAGCAGGAAGACGCCGAAGGCAGTGTTCTTCAACCCCTCGGCAAGTTGCCCCACCCAATAGACGAGTTTGGTCGGCAGCGAAATTTGTTGCATAAATCGAGTTCAGTCGTAGCGGTTTGCGTGTCCCTTTGTGTCACACAGGCCGCTACCACCTCGAACAACCAAGTACGAAAAGCAACGAACGGCTCGCCGACAGTAACATCCGACGTAAAGACAGGAAAGTACGTGCCCTGGGTGTCGATGTCTGGACGCATCGCGCCCACAAGCTGACTAACCGCGCCTTCCCGCGAAATCCACACCCACGGGACAGTGATCCGACCCCAGCACGTTAGGCCAGATAAAGGCATCGGTTACCCGTCCGAACGCAGAAGGAGAGGCCAATACGTAGTCGATGCGCCAACCGACGTTGTTTTCACGCGCGCCCCCGAACTGGCGCCACCAGGTGTAGTGGTCGGGCGCATCGGGATGGGTTGCGCGAAACGTGTCTACCCAGCCGGCGTCCAACCACCGCGTCATCTCGTCGCGTTCCTCCTGCAGGAAGCCGCTGGATTTGACGTTGCCCTGCGGGCGGGCAAGGTCGATCGCCGCGTGGGCCGTGTTGTAGTCACCAACGACAAATACCGGTCCGCTACGGCGCAAGCGTTCAATGCGATCGAAAACGGCGGCGTAGAAGTCGAGCTTGTATGGGACGCGACTGTTGTCGCGGTCACGCCCGCTGCCTTTCGGAAAGTAGACGCTGGCGACCGACAGTCGACCAAAACGGGCAACGATGAAGCGCCCTTCGCTATCGAAGCGAGGTTCGCCCAATGCTTCGTCAACTCGAGTAGGCGGCATGCGACTGTAGATCGCGACGCCGCTGTAGCCCGGCCGCTCGGCCGGCGCGAACGCCGCGTGCCAACCGCCAGGTGCCCGTATGTCTGGATCGAGCTGGTGCGGAAACGCGCGTACTTCCTGAAGGGCTAACACGTCGGCAGAGCAGGTACTCAAGAATTCGCCAAAACCCTTGCGCGTGCAAGCGCGCAAGCCGTTGACATTCCAGCTGACAATACGCACGTAATTTCACCCTCTAACATGGTGCCCAGATCGGCATCAGCAGGTTACACTCACTTCATGAAAAAACTACTCATCGCTCTGCTCGTTCTCGTCGTCGGCGCCGGCGGCTGGGTCTATTGGTACATATCCCGTTTCACCGAAGACGCCCCTCCCATCCTCACCGCGACCGCAACGCAACGCTCGATCGATTCCGGCGACATCGTCGGCTACGTCGACCGCGGCAGCCATGCCTGGGTCGGCATTCCGTTCGCAGCACCACCGGTGGATGAACTGCGTTGGAAGGCGCCACGGCCGGTAGAGGCTTGGGCGAACACGCTGGAGGCACTGGAGTTCGGCTCGCAATGCCCACAAAGCGGCTTCGGCGGCGGACCCGTTGCCGGTGCGGAAGATTGTTTGTACTTGAACGTATGGGCACCGATCGATGCCACGGGCCAGCGTCCCGTGATGTATTTCATCCACGGCGGCGGTAACCACCTCGGTGAAGGTGCAACGCCGATCTACCACGGCGCGCGTTACGCGCGCGAGCCCGACGTCGTGGTCGTCACCATCAACTACCGGCTCGGGCCGTTCGGTTGGCTAGCCCATCCGGGCCTCAGGACGACCGGCGAGTCGGCCGAGGCCCTCCCGCTCGGTACCCCGTTTGCGGAACTGGGCCTGACCTCGCTCAACCTCTTGCAGTTGCGCACGCGGCTGGAGTTCGACCTTGGCCTCACCATCCCGGTGGCGGTGTTTTGGTCGGCGTTCACCCAGACCGCCCTGGCCGATCTTCTC
>CBDTZM010000456.1:0-2564 GCA_965364915.1 uncultured Pseudomonadales bacterium
CCGCCGAGATGCAGTGCGACTTCATCGACATGTCGCACAAGAACAGTCTGCCGAAAAAAGAGCTGAAACTGCTGGGCCATCGCATCGATCTTTCCAAGATCGAATATCCGGTATACATCATGGCGGGTTCCACTGACCACATCACGCCTTGGAAAGGCTGTTATCGGAGCACGCGACTGTTTGGTGGTGAGACTCAGTTCGTTCTCACCAGTCAGAATCACACGCAGACCATCAGTGCACGCCCCGACAATCGGCATCTGCGCTATTGGATGGGCCCGTCGCTACCCGAGGATCCCGACGACTGGATGGCGGAGGTCACGGAAACCCCGGGCAACTGGCGTAATCACTGGATCGATTGGCTCAAAACGCACTCGAAACAAAAGGACGCCCCGAAAAAGCTAGGGTCCAAATCGTTCAAGCCCATGGAACCGGCGCCGGGACTCTACGTTTCGGAAAGTTAGTCTCAATCGACGCGCAGCCGTGCGATCGCGTCTGTTTTGAGTCCTCGCTTGAAAATCTTGCCAGAGGCTATTCGAGGTAGCTGTTCCGGTTGAATCCAGACGTGGGCAGGCACCTTGAATTTGGCCGCGTGTTCGGCAACGTGCGACTGTACGTCGGCGGCAGTGAGACCGGCACCCGGTTTAGGCATCACGACAGCAGCAATAATTTCGCCTAACCGCTCGTCGGGTACACCGAACACGGCACACTCGGAGACGTCGGGGTGGTCGTAGATGATGGCCTCTACTTCCTGGCAACCGATATTTTCTCCACCCCGAATGATCATATCTTTCTCTCGGTCGGTGATGAACAGGAAGTCGTCTTCATCCAAATGACCGATATCACCGGTATGCACCCAGCCATCGGTTAGCGTTGCCGCTGTCTCTACTGGATTGTTCCAATACCCTGTGAAATTCATCGCGCCATGAATCCAGATCTCGCCGCTGACACCTTTTGGTACCTCGTTACCTTCGTGGTCGACGATCTTGACGTCTACGATGGGCGCCAATGCGCGTCCACAGCTCAGCGGTCGTTCCAGAAGGTCCGGTCCGCCGATGGCGGTCGCCAAGCCGTTGGTTTCAGTCATGCCGTAGCCCGTACCCGGCGTCACGGAGCCTTTCGAGCGATCCGCGATCTGCCGCGAATGTTCCGGCGCCATGGCGGCGCCCCCGCCCCCCATCGATAGCAGGCTCGAAAGATCGTGTTTGGCGTAATTGGGTGACTGCACCATCTCCCATGCCATTGTCGGCACGCCGTTGAATTGTGTGATGCGTTCCTGTTCGACGATGCTCAAGGCAAGGTCTGCGTCCCATTTGTACATTCCGACCAGTTTGCGGGCGTAGCGAAACGACGACAGCAGCTGAACGTTCAATCCCGTCACGTGGAACAGCGGTACGGTCAAGATCATCGACGGCTGGTGCGTCGATACTGGGGCTGGCTGTTCGGCGATGGCGGCGGCCAGTGCTGCCGCGGCTTGCCAACCGAGTAGCGCATGAATCGTGGCGCGATGCGTGGATACCACGCCTTTGGGTTGTGCGGTGGATCCCGATGTGTAAACCAACGTGGCGGGATCATCCGGTTCGACGAGGGTAGGGTTGAATTCGGAGCCGAGTTGCAAAAATGCCATCCAACTTTGGACTCCGGCGGCGTTGTGTTCTTGGGCGCGAATGGCAACGACGTCCAAGGATCGTTCATCGAGGTAGGGTTGTATCGTCTGCAATCGCTCGCCGTCGACGAAGATGGTGCCCAGCCCGCTGTCGTCGATGCCGTATAGCATTTCCTCGCCGGTCCACCATGCGTTCATGGCGACGGCGATTGCGCCCATCGATGTGATGCCCATGAAGGCCCACACCCATTCGGGGTAGTTACGCAACGCTATACCGACGCGATCACCGGGTTTGACGCCCATCCGTTGTAGCGACGCCGCAACCTGCTGTGCGAGCGCCCAGGCCTCGCCAAACGTGTAGCGCTCGTCTTCGAAAACATAGAACTCGGCGTCGGCGTGTTCTAGCGCTGCCTGATAAAGGTCGCCTAGGGTTTTGGGAGCGTGCCGGAAGATCCGAAAGGTGGAACCGTCGATTTCTTCTTCGACGGTCTCATACGCGCCGCCGGGCCCCAGGAGGAGCGCGGCCGCTTCTGGTAAATCGGCAAGATGCATCTGCGGACTTCTAAGCTTCAGCCCTTTCGCGTATGGCGCGAGCATCGGCCAAAGCCGCTTCCGCCAGGTGTTCGTAATTCTTCGCTATGCTGGCAACTTTTGCTTCTGCCTCGTCTCCAAGTAATGCCTGCTTGGTTTCAAGAAAGCTGTCGTGAATACAGCGCATGAAAAGGTCCGGGTCGGGGATCATTTCGCGGCACGATGTGAAACCGATCGTGAATTCGCCGCAGTAACTGCTGATCGGCATGATCAAGCCCATGTTGTGCGTGACGGGTCCATAGCCGATGGTTGTTATGGTCTTGCAACCCATCGTATACAGCGGCACTTGCGGTCCCGGTACGTTGGTAATCGAACAGTTGAACGCGGGCGCCGAGGTGTTCGCCCTGGCGAACTCGGAGGTGAGTCGCTG
>CBDTZM010000457.1:0-2554 GCA_965364915.1 uncultured Pseudomonadales bacterium
TGGCTGAGCATAATCAAATAACGATCTAAAACAGCGGCTCGATAGTCGCTAGCAGGCGATCATGCTTGCACCTTAGCGTAGCGGCCATTATTGTCGTTGCTCGCGTTGGGCCGTCTCAACTTACATCAATCCATACTGGTTTGAGGGGGCAGTTTGGGACCTAAAATAGCCGGCGTTGCCGTCGACGCTGCGATAGCGGAAGGTCAGAGTCTCTGGCCGTTTCTCGTCTATTCGCTGTCGGTGGTCGGCGTACTCGCGGTCATCTTGATCGGATCCTGGCTACTCGGTCCTCGAACACGTCATACGAAAGCCACCGACATGCCATTCGAGTCGGGCATCGTCCCGGTCGGCGAAGCGGAGCAGACGCGCCTCTCTATCGAGTTCTACCTGATCGCAATGTTTTTCGTGATATTCGATCTCGAAACGATTTTCATATTCGGTTGGGCCGTGGCGTTTTTCGAGCTCGGCTGGCGAGGCTACTTCGGCGCCGCCGCATTCATCATTATCCTGTTGGTTGCGCTGATCTACGAATGGCGCACCGGGGCGTTGGATTGGGGTGTGAAGAACCGTCTGGTACACCGAGATTACTCGATCGTCAAACCTTCGGAAGTCGGGGACTAGTATGCAATGGCGGTTGATCAAGGCAGAACCGGGCGAGCCGATGACGGCGCCGGATGCGGTCTACGACGAACAAGTCGCCAAGAGTTTCCTGACCGCCAAGCTCGACGATCTCGTCGCTTGGGGCCGTTCCAACTCTCTGTGGCCCTTCAATTTTGGGTTGTCCTGCTGCTATGTCGAGATGGCCACAGCGCTCACCTCGCGTCACGACATTTCGCGGTTTGGTGCGGAAATCATTCGTGCGACGCCCCGGCAGGCAGATCTCATCGTTATTTCGGGCACGGTTTTTCGCAAGATGGCGCCGGTTGTGCAACATCTCTACGACCAGTTGTTGGAACCTAAATGGGTCATTTCCATGGGATCGTGCGCCAACTCGGGCGGCATGTACGACATCTACAGCGTCGTGCAAGGTGTCGATAAGTTCTTGCCCGTCGATGTTTACGTGCCGGGTTGTCCGCCGCGCCCCGAGGCTTTCATGCAGGGTCTGACCCTGTTGCAAGAGGCCGTCAAGGCAACACCGCGCCCCTATAGCTGGCTCCTTGGTGAAGATGGCCAGGTAGCGAAGTATCAACCGAGCCAACGCGACGCGCATACGCCGGAACGCATGCGCGCAACGAACCTCGATGAGCCCACCACCGTCGGAGATGCGCCGCTGTCGAAGGACCTGTTGGGCAGGGCGAGAGAGTAGTCATGGCGGAATTAGCGGAACACTCGACACCTCAAGTGGTCGCCGATCTAGAACGTCGTTTCGGAAGTGGGTTCCAATATCAAGACACGGTGGACGATATTCCCAACGTGTGGGTGCCTCGCGATCAACTCGTGGACGTCATGCGTCACCTCAAGCCCGACTACCCGATGTTGTTCGATGTCTCGGCCATCGATGAGAGGGTGCGCGAACATCGAGAAGGTCAGCCGACGTCGGACTTCACGGTTTTTTACCACCTGATCTCGTTGGATCACAACGCAGATCTGCGTATCAAGGTGGCGTTGGCCGAAGGCGATGCGAACGTACCGTCGGTGACGTCCGTTTGGCCAGCGGCCAACTGGTATGAACGGGAAGCGTACGACATGTTTGGCGTCAATTTTTCCGATCACCCGAACTTGTACCGCATTTTGACGCCGCCGCTGTGGGAAGGCCACCCGCTCACCAAAGATCACCCGGCGCGGGCGACCGAGATGGACCCGTTTCGGATGAGCGACGAATTGCTCGACGCGGAGCAGGAGGATTTACGCTTCGTGCCCGAAGAGTGGGGCATGAGCATGAAAGCCAAACACACCGATTTCATGTTCTTGAACCTTGGGCCCAACCATCCGAGCGTGCACGGCGTATTCCGAATCGCTCTGCAGTTGGATGGAGAGGTCGTCGTCGATGCGGTCCCGGACATCGGCTACCACCACCGAGGTGCCGAGAAGATGGGTGAGCGTCAATCGTGGCACACCTACATACCTTACACCGATCGGATCGACTATCTCGGTGGCGTCATGAACAACCTGCCGTATGTGATGGCAGTGGAGAAGATGGCGGGTATCGAGGTGCCGGATCGAGCCAAGGTGATTCGCATCATGATGGCCGAGTTCTTCCGCATCTCGAGCCACCTCGTGTTCTTTGGCACGTACGCCCAAGACGTGGGTCAAATGTCGCCGGTGTTTTACATGTTCGTCGATCGGGAACGGCTGTTCACCATCGTCGAAGCCATCACTGGCGGACGCATGCATCCAATGTGGTTCCGTATCGGTGGAGTCATGCAGGATCTACCGGACGGCTGGGACGTCATGGTGCGCGACTTCTTGGACTACCTGCCCGCGCGGCTCGATCACTACGACAAGATGACGACCACCAACAATATTCTGAAAAAACGTTCGGTTGGTGTCGGTCAGTACTCCACCGCCGAGGCGATCGAATGGGGGGTCACGGGGCCGGGACTACGCGCCACCG
>CBDTZM010000458.1:0-2549 GCA_965364915.1 uncultured Pseudomonadales bacterium
AATCCCCAGTCGTGGTCGCGATAAGAATTGTTGTGACTGTTGACGAGATCGAAGGGGGTCGCCGCCAAATCCGGATAGTCGGGCCCGGCTTCGACGAGTAGCACATTTTGATTCGGGTCCTCCGTCACGCGCGCAGCAATGGCCGAACCCGCGCTGCCCGCACCGACGATGATGACGTCGTACATGCCTTGGTCCGAAGCGCGCTAAAAACTAGAAATGATCGGGGCAATGCGGCGCGTAACGCGTCGCCAAGAGCGCATCCGCATTGGCAACCGCGGCAGGTCGTCCACTCACCAAGCCCCAGTTGTGTAACGCCGTGACTCGATGGTACCCGCTAAACGCCGAACACAACGTTTTGATCGAAAGCTCGATGTCGGGAGACGCGTCAGTACGGGACACGTGCGCCTCACCATTCGACACCTCCAAGCGGAACGTGCCTTCGTTCCACGGCGCCAACGGGTCGCTCGCAATCCCAAGTGACACGCAGCCGTCGGCCGAGTAGCCCCGTTCTGCAAGCGCGGTTTCCACGTCGATGAGTCGCATCCAGTACCCCTCGCCGACCTCGCGGTGCAGTAGTCGCGGTTCCGCGAGCAACTCGGGTGCCGGATCGTCGGTCGCCACACCTGTCCAGGTCACGCGGCCGACCAGATCGTGTTTGCCCAGAAACGCCCACATCGCGCGTAACGAATCGATGTTGAGCCATGCGCAATCACGCACGACGATCTCTTGGCTGCGCGCTTCGTTGTCGACCTTGCCGGCACGCAGCGTGTAGACCAGATAGCCGACGTTGTTTCCCGCGCCATCGCGACAAATGGCCACGTTGACCGGTCCCGACGCCTCCTGATCCTCAAGCGCATTGCCGGTCCACAACGGTTTCGAGCGATGCAGGTAGCCTACGCGGTCGGCAACGTAGGTGCGGTAGATGTCTCGAATATCATCGAACGCCTGCGCCAACGGGACCCGCGTCACGGTCAAGTCTGAGGCGGCTTCTTCGAGCAGGCGAATGTCTATCGTGTCGATCGTATAGCGACACATTGCCGATGCGGTCGCGTATCCATAGCGTTGATAGATGGCGGCCTGGGACGCCCAAAGTGCGGCGACCGATTGACCGCGTTCACGCATATCGGCGAACGATCGTTCCGTGATCTTACGTACCAACCCGCGGCGACGGTATTCCGGCAGCGTACCGACCGTGGACACGCCACCCAGCGCCATCGCAGACCCGTTGGCACGCATCGTAAACGGCAGGGTCGAGTAGCTTGCCACCATGTTGGGTCCGTCGAAGGCACACAACGTCCACTCGGCACGGTTGGATTGCGTGATGACGTTATCTTCACCGTCCCCAAACGCCCCGGCGTACACGTACGCGCCAATCAACCCAAGCTGACCCATCTCGTCGTCCTTGGCGGGTCGGATTTCGATGCTCATTGTCCCTCCTATTTAGTTCCTGTCCGGCTACGCCGGGCGCGGACCCTCGACCTGCAAACGATGAATCAAGCGCGGCGCGTCACCGTGATCGTGCACGGCGAAATGCAACAACGCACGATTGTCCCACATGATCAGATCTCCGGCGCTCCACGTATGTCTTGCCTGAAATTCGGGTCGCACCGAGTGCTGAAACAGATACTCTAGAAGCGAGGCGCTCTCGCCGCGGGACCAACCGACAAAGCGACGCGTGAACGCACGGCACACGTACAAGGCCCGTTGACCGGTCTCATCGTGAACGCGAGCCACGGGATGTTCGGCGCGAGGCGCGGCCGTCGGATCTTCACGGTAGGTTGCGGCCAACCCTTCGGCCGTATGCAGCGCTTGTAAGCCGTCCAACGTTTCCCGCAGGCCATCGGTAAGCGCCTCGTAAGCGAGCGCCTGGTTGGCGAACGCGGTGTCGCCGCCGAGCGATGGTGCTTCGAGCGCGTAAAGCATGGTGAGCTTCGGCGGTTCGGCGTTGTAGGTCATGTCGGAATGCCAATGCTGATTGATGTCCTTCGACTTACCCGGGTTTTTGAGTTCGATGATATTGGGGTAGTCGGCGAGGCCCGCGTAGGGATGACGTACCAATTTGCCCCAACGTCCGGCAAACCGCATCTGATCCTCGGGCGTCAGCTCCTGCCGCGGAAACACCAACACCTGGTGTTCGCAAAACGCCGCATTGAGCTCACCCCACAGATCATCGTCGACACTGCGCACATCCAGCCCGTCGACCACCGCCCCAAGCGGTGCTGCAAATTTGGAAATCTGCATCTGCTATCCTCCGCCTCGAAGTCTACCTTAGAAAGGATCGCAAACAACTCGATGCGCATTGGCCTGATCGCGGATACCCATATGCCTGGCACTCTCGCCTCGCTCTGGCCGCAAGTACATGAAGCTTTCGCCACGGCCGATTGCATTCTGCATGCCGGCGATCTGCACGTTGCAGGCGTCATCGACGACCTGGCAACTCTCGCGCCCACGTATGCGGTACGCGGCAATGGCGACATCGGCGTCGACCACCCGCAATTGGACGACACGTGGGTTTTGGATCTGGACGGCGTCACGATCGGTATGGTCCA
>CBDTZM010000459.1:0-2539 GCA_965364915.1 uncultured Pseudomonadales bacterium
ACCGGCTGTTGTAGGTATGACTGCGCCGACCATAGGGCAAGCCTTCGGCGTCCATGAGCGACTTCATCCGGCTGTACATGGCATCCACGTCGATGTCGCGCCCCGCAAACAACTCTTCGATGCTGATGCCTTCCGCGGGTGTCTCCGGATGCAACGGAAAGTGCACCCACGTGACGTTGACATCGAAGTTGGCCTTCAGCTTTTCAATACGCCCGGTACTGAGATAACACCAAGGTCAGACGTAGTCGGTGAAAATTTCCAGATCGATAGCCGCACTCATCTCCTCGCCCTCCGCGCAAAAAACGAGATTATGTACCAAGAAATTTCGATTTGGGTTAGCCGCGAAACGCCTTGGGCAGTTTGAGGTCCGACACCAGGCCTAGCGCGCGCATGGTGCGCAGCAGCCACCAGGTTATGTCGATCTGCCACCAAAGCAGCCCGTGACGTGCGGACAAAGGAAACTGGTGGTGGTTGTTGTGCCAGCCTTCGCCAAAGGCAACGAGCCCGACCAGGAAATTGTTGGTACTGGCATCGCCAGTGTCGTAATCCCGGGAGCCCCAGGTGTGGCAAACGGAGTTCACCATGAACGTCGCGTGCCAGAGCAGTACCGTGCCGACGAAGAAACCCCACACCACGAGTTGCGCGCCCGAGGTGCCCCACTCTGGATAGAAGGCATTGAGCACACTGCCTAAACCATAAAGCCCTCCGATTTGCACCAGCACCACCCACACATAGTAGCGCTGAAGGAATTTCAGCTCTGGAAAGCGATGTAAATCCCGTGTGTTGGCGCCCTTTTCCTCGAACGCGCCGTTGGTCATCATCCAACCCATGTGCGATTGCCAAAACCCTTTGGTTTTCGGCGAATGAATGTCTTTGTCGGTTTCGGTGTCGCGATGATGCGAGCGATGGTGGGAGACCCACCACAACGGGCCGCCCTCGAGGCATTGGCACCCAGCCAAGGCGAACAGGAATTGCACGACGCGACTGGTTTTGAACGAACGATGCGCCAGTAGCCGATGATAACCACCGGTAATGCCTAACCCGCGCACGAAATAGCTGGACACTAACACGATGATGGCTGGCGTACTGACCCCGGTGTAAAACACACCGAGGCAACCGAGATGCACGGCTGCCATGACCACCATGACGACATACACGCCGGGGTTAGTTGGTTGACCTGTTATGGGAAGAGCGTCGTTCACAATGCCTCGGCGAGCGCTTGTAGAAACGCGCCGCGGTGGGCTCCGCCACCGTCGCCACCCGTCGCGGCCGGCCATGCGCTGTGCATGGCAATCACTAGATCTTTGGCTGGATCAATGTATATCAATTGTCCGAATACCCCGAGCGCTGCGTAGACGCCGTCACCGAAAAATAGCCACCAGTAGTACCCATAGCCGTCGGATGCATTGGAAGGCGTAGTCGACTCCTGCATCCAACCTTCTGGCAGTACGCGATCGCCGTTCGGCAGCACGCCATCACGCATGGCGAAGATACCGATGCGGGCGTAATCGCGCAACGTCGCATTGATGCAGCAGCCTCCAAACTCCACACCCCCCGGTGCCTCGATCATCCAGCTGGCGTCGGACTCCATGCCAAACGGCTGCCAGATCTTGGTCGTCAAGTATGTGGATAGGTTGTTACCTATGGCCGAACGCAAGAGCGCGCCGGCGATATTGGTCTCTCCGGTGTTGTAGTTGAACTTCTCGTCGGGGGGAACATCCCTTGGCAGGCCCCGCATGTAACCGAACAACGGCAGCGTGCCGCCAGGCGCGTTGGCAACGTCCGAGTTGGCATCGTCATAGTCTTCATTCCAGGCCACACCCGACGCCATCTGCAAGATGTTCTTGATCGTCACGGTATCGTAGGCGCCGCCTTTGAGCTGCGGCAGGTAGTCGACCACGAGATCGTCAACGCCATTGAAGTAGCCGTCCTTGATGGCAGCACCGATCAACATACTCACCACCGATTTGGCGACGGAGAAGGAGATCCAACGGCTATCTGCATCGTTGCCGAGGCCGTAGCGTTCCAACACGACGCGATCGTCCTTTACGGCGATCACCCCGGCCACGTGCATGTCGCGTATGTAGTCGTCCAGGGACAGGCGTTTACCTTCGAACCGGTAGCGGAATTCAGAAAGGTCTCGCGCATCCGGTATGAGCGGGAAGGCGTGCTCGCCTCTTTGTACCTCTCGCGTCGGATACAGTTTGTCGATGCCCCGGTACCCGGTAATCTGCTGTTGCGGCGACCAGAACAGAATGCCTTCGTCGGTCAAGAGCTCGACCTCCTCTGCCGAGGCGAGTATCGGTCCGCACGCTATTGCAAGCCCTAAACCCCAAACACCAAAACGCATCTCGAACCCTCTCATCCAATACGACGCAGTTTGCCTGAAAGTGCAGCGCTTACCTACCAAGATCGGCGGTTGCGCCTACAAGAGAAAGAACACGGCGATAGCGGCGATGCTATCCATGAACCATGCCTTCGATTCGCGCCACCACTCGGGCGACTGATCGTTCTCCCACCGTGTGTTGGCGCTGTCGAG
>CBDTZM010000460.1:0-2539 GCA_965364915.1 uncultured Pseudomonadales bacterium
TTCGCCAATCTCGATCGCGCGCGCGCGTGGTTGTGTCACCGGCGCCGACGTCAGGTGTCGCGCGCACAGCGCGGTTGGCACCTTTCGGTACTGCGCAGCTATCTCTTCAATGAGGTGCTGGGCGCCCGGGTGGCGGCTGACAACTGGCGGACGACGTTGCCGGGCGATGTGCTCGTCGACGCCAAGGCCACCGGACCGTTGTGGGGACGAGGCCGTAGCGCGACCCAAGGCGTGGCGGCGGCCATCGAAGATCAGGCATTGGCCGGGCACCGAGATGTTCGGGAAGGATTGGAGTTTGCCGGCGCACGGCAAAGTCGTCGAGTGCTCGCCGCGGAACCTCGAGACCTAGCCCTGGTGACGGAAGGTGAGGATCTGGTCATTGGCTTCATGCTCGAGACGGGTGCCTATGCAACGAGCTTCCTGGCCGAGAGCTTCACTTTGTTGGACGAGCATCGGTAAGTGAACCGCTTCGACCTATCCGGCATCGGTATGACTTCCCAGCGCACCCGGGATCGGCTCGTGGCGCGGTTGAGCGAACAAGGTATCACCCACCCGGAGGTGCTCGACGCGATTGCGAGCACGCCGCGACACATCTTCATCGATGAGGCTCTCGCGCACCGTGCCTACGAAGACACCGCCTTACCGATTGGCCACGGCCAGACGATCTCACAACCGTTCATTGTGGCATTGATGACGGCGACGCTATGCGATATTCCCCGCGATCGGGTCTTGGAATTGGGTACGGGATCCGGCTACCAGGCCGCGATCCTTGGCGCTTTGTGCCAACGGGTATTCACGATCGAACGTATCGAACCGCTCATCGAGCGTGCGCGGACGCGATTGCAGGCGTTGCGTCTCAACAACGTGATCATGAAACTCGGTGACGGCTATCGAGGCTGGCCGGAGCAGGGGCCGTTTGCGGGTATTTTGGTATCCGCTGCGCCGCGCACCGTGCCCAAAGAGTTGATGGAACAGCTCGAAGTCGGTGGCCGCATGGTGGTGCCGGTAGGTGATGGCGATGTTCAAGAATTGCGTGTGATCGATCGCACGGCCGAAGGCTTTGAGGAGCAAGTGGTGGATTACGTACGGTTCGTACCCTTGCTGAAGGGTCTGCGCACGTCGTGAGTAGCCGGCGTGCGCCTAGCGGATGGGTGGGAATCTATTTGCGCGGTGTGGCCATGGGTATAGCGGAACTCGTGCCCGGTGTTTCGGGTGGTACGATCGCCTTCGTTAGCGGTATTTATCGAGAGTTGGTGTCGAGCCTTGCTGCCTTCGGTCCGAAGTCGGTGGTTATGCTGTTCGGCGATCGCAAACGGTTCTGGCGACATCACAATGGCAGTTTTTTGCTGTGGTTGGGTCTCGGCATGTTGACGAGCGTGCTCCTGTTCGCAAAAGCCTTGAACTATTCGATTGCCACGGCGCCGACGCTGGTGTGGGGATTCTTCTTTGGGCTGATTGCGGCGTCGGTGGTCGACATTGGACGTGCGCGCGGACGCGTTTCGCTCGCGACACTCGGCGTGCTCGGCTTAGGCTTGGGGTTTGCGGTCAGTCGTCTGCCCGCCATGAGCGGCGATCCCCAATGGTGGATGTATTTTGCCGGGGGCGCGTTGGCGGTGTGCGCTTGGCTTTTGCCTGCCATATCGGGCAGTTTCGTGTTGCTACTCCTCGGACTCTATACGAGCGTGCTCGGTGCGCTCAGCGCGCTGGACGTCTCCATACTGCCCGTGTTCTTGTTGGGCTGTGTCACCGGTCTTAGCCTGTTCAGCAAGCTGCTAGCCTATCTGATGCGACGCTATTCCGAGCCGATCTTGAGTGTTTTGACGGGCTTCATGGCGGGTGCCTTGGTGAAATTGTGGCCCTGGCAGATCGACGGTGAGTTGATGCTCGCAGGTGCTTGGGGGGAGACGACCGGCATGTCGCCTTGGCCATGGCTGACGTTGTCGATGATGTTGTTAGGTGGCGGAGCGTTGTGGTTGCTCACCCTTGTCAGACATTAGCTAGTGCCTTTCCAGAATGCGCAGCATTTTGCCGGAAGCGAATTTCCGGGCGGGAACTAGCTAGTTCCGCTCTAGCCCTCGGTCTGGTCGTTTTACTAGCCGGTTGTGCCACGCCCGGACCTCCGATCATCGTGGAACGATCGCCGGTTTTTACGCCGCGACCGCAAGCTTACGCTGTCAAAGCCGGAGACACGCTGTACTCGATCGGCTGGCGATTCGGCTTGGACGTGCGAGGACTTGCCCGCGCCAATGGGTTGCGGCCGCCTTACACGATCTATCCGGGCCAAGACATTCGCCTGGTCGTGCAACTGCAACCCGACCACCGGACCAAACCCTCGGTACCGCCGCCCGGGGCAAATCTCAGTTGGCGTTGGCCAACCAAGAGTCGCGTCGTGCGTGACTACGGTCGCGGCAACAAGGGAATCGATTTTCTCGTAGAGTCGGGAACCGCTGTGGGTGCGAGTGCGGAGGGCGAGGTCGTCTATGCCGGCACCGGGCTCGGCGGGTTCGAGCACCTCGTGATCATCAAACACGATGCCCGC
>CBDTZM010000461.1:0-2529 GCA_965364915.1 uncultured Pseudomonadales bacterium
GTGCGTCGACGTACCGGGTCGCTATGGTGGTGCATCGGGCTGCATGCGGCGTTCGTGACCGGTATTCGGATATTGAAGGAGCTGTCCATCCGCGACGAGGTCAACCCGTACAAGGTTTTGGTCGGCACCTACGATCACTTTGTTGGTGATCTGACGACCGTGTGGTTACTGCTGATTGGGTTGGGTGTCTATGCGGCGGGGCGAACGTCGCCCAAGATCGACACCCGTTCGCCGTAGCGCGAGTGCGGGAAGTAGTCCCACACGGCATGGTGCTGCGTGCACCGGTTGTCCCAGAAGGTCAACGTGTTAGGGCGCCAATCGACTCGGCAGTACAGCCGCAACGTGGTCGCTGTGTGTTGGTACAACGCATCGAGCAACGCCTTGCTCTCCCATGGGCGCAGATCTTTGATATGCGAGGTGAAGCCTGAGTTGACGTAGAGAATTTTCTCACCGGTATCGGGGTGCTTTGTCACGACCGGATGTTCGTTGCGTGGATACTGCTTACCGTCGGGTGGCGGCACCCGGTATCTGCCGGTATAGGGAATCGCGCCGTCGTGAACGGCGACCAGATCGTCGACGAACGTTTTCATGGGATCTGAGAGTAGCTCGTAGGCGAGCGCCATATCGGCGAACAAGGTGTCACCGCCGCCGCAGTCCGGGGTTTCGGTGACGTACAGCATGGAGCCCAGCGGTGGAATTGCGTCGCAAGTCACGTCGGTGTGCCAACCGTTACCGGCGGTGTAGTTGCTTTCCTCGGTGGTTTTGACGGTCAGTATCTCCGGGTCGCCGCCGTAGCTGTGCTGCATCGGATGTACGTGTAGCTTACCGAAGCGCCTGGCGAAGGCTTTGTGTTGCTCGCGGTCGAGGTGTTGATCGCGAAA
This sequence comes from uncultured Pseudomonadales bacterium, assembly GCA_965364915.1. Classification (GTDB taxonomy): domain Bacteria; phylum Pseudomonadota; class Gammaproteobacteria; order Pseudomonadales; family Azotimanducaceae; genus Azophilus. Next base: position 882 of record CBDTZM010000461.1, read on the forward strand.
CACCACGACTTTCCAATCGAGCCAAGCTTGGTAAACCTCGCTGAATTGTTCGTTGGAAAGGGGGCCGGAGAGATCCACGCCCCCTATCTCAGCGCCGATATGCGGCGTCAGCGTCGTCACATCGATGGTCTGATAATCCATGCAAAAGCTCCTGCAACCCATTGGACACCTCGACCGAGTTTGCCGTCTCGAGTTGGCAGGTGCAACCCAAGTGCGGTAACGTCGATAGGATGTCAGAACTACCCGCCTTTCTGCTGGAAGACGATGCCGGCGGCGCCTTGAGTTTCCCCGGGTCGAAACCGGCCTTGATCTGTTTCGTGAAGGAAGACTGCCCGACCTGTAACGAGGTCATGCCGGTCATCGAAGCGTTTTTTCAGGCGTTCTCGAGTGACGTCGATATTCTGGTGCCGGGTCAGACCCTCGAAGGCAATCGTACACTGACCGCGACGCACGGCTTGAGCGTGCCGGTTCTGGATGATTCTTCCCTGAAAGTCTCGTTTGCGTACGATGTGGAGATCGTACCGTCCGTGTATCTTGCCGATGCCACCGGCCAATCGCAGCGCATGCTGGTCGGATTCGTGCGTGAGGAATGGCAAGCGCTGGCCGAGCAACTCAGCAAAGACACCGGGCTTGAGGCACCCGACATCGATTGGGCCGCGTACCCGGAATGGCGTCCCGGTTGTGGCTCTCTCTCGGTCGACCCGACGATCGCGGCACGTTTGCAGGCTGAGTCCGAAAACAGCCCATTGCGCGCGCGACGCATCGACATCGCGGCACACGACGACGAGTTCGAGTTCATGTTCGATCAAGGCTTCAGCGACGGCTTGCCGCTGGTGCCGCCGACGCCTGAGCGGGTGATGCGCATGTTGTCGGGTACCGAGCGCGATCCGCAAGAAGTGATTGCGACGATGCCGCCCAACATGGGCGAGGCAACGGTCGAGAAGGTTGCGATCAACGCCGTCATGGCGGGTTGCAAACCCGAATATCTGCCGCTCATTCTGACGGCCGTCGAGGCGGTCTGTACGGATGAGTACAACATTCATGGGGTGATGGCGACGACCATGGGCGCGAGCCCGGTGGTGGTCGTCAACGGGCCGATTCGTGAACGTCTTGGCATGAATATGAAACTCGGCGCTCTCGGTCAAGGCAATCGTGCCAACTCGACCATCGGGCGGGCGTTACGACTCGCGATTCGCAACATCGGAGGCGCCAGACCCGGTGGCACAGAACGCTCTACGCTCGGTAATCCCATGAAGTTCACGATGTGTTTCGCCGAGTGGGAAGAACGCAATCCGTGGTCGCCGCTACACGTTGAACGCGGTTTCAACCACGACGATTCGGTGATCAGTATATTTACCATGACCAGCGGTCCGACCCTCATGGTCGATCAGAACTCGCGAACCGGGGCACAGCTAGCGGGCACGTTCGGGCTTTGTCTCGAGAGCGCGTTTCATCCGAAGGCCCACTATGCGACAGAGGTGTTGGTCGTCATCAGTCCGGAGCACGTCGATACCTTCGTGCGGGACGGGTTCGACAAGGCATCGATTCGTGCGCGCATTCAGGAGGTGACCAGCCGCCCCATTCGGGAGTTGGTCGAAAACGAAATATCGGCGGTCGGTTTCAGCAAGGCGACGGCGGACGGCATGGA
>CBDTZM010000462.1:0-2526 GCA_965364915.1 uncultured Pseudomonadales bacterium
CTCTTCCAGCGTGCAAGAAGCCTTGTGGCCATTGGGTGTTCCCGCCGTGTACAAATCAATCATCGCTGCACCTATACCCGTTCTCTAAAGACTTATCCGTCGATACAATAACCGCTGGTCAAATGTAAACCTAGGCCAGATGAAAAAACTCGTCACCGCCTTGATCGTATTGGCCGTGTTCGCATGGGTCGGTTACCAGTACCGGCTGGAGCTGTTGATGCTCGGCGTCCCGATCATGAACGATTTGATGAGCCCCATCGAGCCCAACCAACCGGTAACATGGAGCCAGGGCCCAATGGTGGCAAACCTACCGCCCAACGAGAGGCCGCCAAACATCATCGTTATTCTGGCGGACGACATGGGCTTCAACGATGTCTCCTACTACAACGGCGGCGCCGCCGACGGCAGCGTGATGACGCCCAACATCGACTCCATTGCACGCAACGGTGTCGCCTTCACTAACGGTTATGCGGGCAACGCGGTATGCGCACCTTCTCGCGCGGCTATCTTGAGCGGTCGTTATTCCACGCGCTTCGGTTTTGAGTACACCCCGTTTCCCAAGGTCGGCATTACCATCGGCGACTGGATGAACCGTGCGAACCCGAGCCCCCTACCACCCCAATTTCGACACGATCTCGTAGACTCCGTACCGGCCATGAGCGAACTCGGCATGCCTGCGTCGGAGATTACGATGGCCGAGATGTTGCATGACGCCGGCTATCAAACCGCCCACATCGGCAAGTGGCACCTCGGCAGCGTCGGCGGTATGCGCGCCGAAAACCAAGGATTCGACGACAGCCTGAACATGTCCGGCGCGCTTTACCTGCCCGAAGATTCACCCGATGTCGTCAACGCAAAACTCGATTTCAGTTCGATCGACAAGATGGTTTGGACGGTGGCCCGGCACTCTGCGCAATTCAACGGTGGCCCCCAGTTCAGGCCGGACGGTTATCTGACCGACTACTACACGGACGAAGCCATCAAGGTCATCGAAGCCAACAAACACCGTCCTTTCTTCCTCTACCTCGCCCATTGGGGCATCCACAATCCCCTGCAGGCCAAGAAGGCCGACTTCGAGGCGCTCGCGCATATCGAAGATCCGACCCTGCGTGTCTACGGCGCGATGATCCGCGCGCTTGATCGTGGCGTAGGACGAGTCCTCGCAGCGCTGCAAGAACACGGGTTAGAGGAGAACACGTTAGTCATCTTTACCAGCGACAATGGCGGCGCCGGTTACATTGGTCTGCCAAACGTCAACAAACCCTATCGGGGCTGGAAACTGACCCTGTTCGAGGGCGGCACCCACGTGCCCTACTTTGCGCAATGGCCAGCCAAGATCGAACCCGGAACGACGTTCGCACATCCAGTCGGTCACATCGACATCTTCGCGACCGCAGCGGCCGCAGCCGCTGGGACCATTCCGGACGATCGAGTCATCGACGGTGTCGACCTACTACCGTACGTCACGGGAGAGCGAGCCGACCCACCACACGAGACCCTGTTCTGGCGCCAAGGCTACTACCAGGTCGTGCTCCACCAAGGCTGGAAACTGATGGTCTCGGATTTTCCCGACAAGCGCTGGCTGTTCAATTTGCACGACGACCCAACCGAGCAAAACAATCTTGCGCTCGCCATGTCGGGGCAAGTCGAAGTCTTGCAAACGTTGCTGGACGAACACAACGCGAGCCAAGCCGAACCGATCTGGCCGAGTGTGATCGACGCACCGCAACTGGTCGACAAAACCGGTGCCGAAAGTTACGTCGACGGCGATGAATTCATCTACTGGCCGAACTAACGGTATGCTAAAGAAACTGCTCATCACCTTGTCCGTGCTTGCCGCCATTCCCGTATTACTGTTCATGGTGTTGGTGCTCTACCCTCGCCCGGTCGACGAAACCCCCGCGTGGGTGTTCGAAGGCGACGCGACAACCATCGACTACTGCGATTTGCCGGTGCTCGACGGGTCGGGACTCATGGCCGCCGACATTCCTCAGGGACACACACCCAACTGCGGCTATACGAAGTTTCCCCAACCGATACTGAAGCACTGCACCGAACCGCTCTCCGAAGGTGCGGTAGATCTTCGGGGTCTCTGGCAACAGGTCGAAGGCGGCCGCGTCGGTCACTTCGAGCGCATCGAGCAGTGTGGCAATCGCGTCGTCGTAACGTCCAGCGGCGTAGTTCACGACTTGACGACCGACGGCAAACTCTCGGGCGCATCCGACGACGTCCGCCCGCTGTCGATCGGCCCGTTCAACTTCTGCATCAGAACATCGGCCACCACCGAGTGGCACGATGGGCGCTTAGAATTCTATGCGCTTGGTGGTCCTCAGGTGGTCGCGAGATTCCTGGACGATGGCGATCTCGTCTGGGAATATCCTCAAATCGGCACCACGCGGATGCAGCGCATCTGTAACGTACCGCCCGGGTAGAACGACCGAGGCTGATGAACTAACTAGAACGGCCAAGGCCCTTGCGGCTCTTGCGGTGCCAGTGCCTCGAAGAACGGGATGGGCTCGGGCAGCG
>CBDTZM010000463.1:0-2515 GCA_965364915.1 uncultured Pseudomonadales bacterium
AAGATGTGCGGCAACCAAGGCAAACCGCCCGAGACGAACGCGGCGATGATGATACCGACAACAATCACCGGAGCGCGGCCAATTCGGTCCGACCAAGCGCCGGCATAGCGCGGCAGAATCGCGAACACAATCCCAGCGGGAAAGAACGCCATCGCTAGTACCGTCATAGGGAGATCGAACTTGTCTTGCAGGAAGATCAGGTAGATCGGCTCGATCAGAGCACTCGCGAAACCCGACAGGAACACGATGACAAGCAATTTGGTGAAGGCTGGACGGAACTCCAACCGGCTGAGGCCAACGTGTTCGTGAACCTGGCGGGTCTCTTCGACTCGCGCAATGGACGCCACGAAGCCAAAGATTGCCGCCGCCGCATAACCCAAGAATGCCAGCTGCCAGGCACGCGGAGTGGCGAACAGTCCGAGCAGGGTAAATCCGTAGAAAGCACCCACCATGCTGCCGCGCACCGACAATGCCTGCATCCGACCCATCTCGCTGCCGCGGTCGGCCTCGGTAGAGAGGTCCGCGACCATCGTCCTGGCCGAGACCCACATGAAAGACGCACCGATGCCTTGTAGGAATCGTGCGACGTAGAAATCCACGAGCGTATTCGCGCCGCTGAAAAATAACATCGCGCCGGCGTAAAACAAGAATGCGACCGCAAAAAACCATTTCCGCCCGTAGCGGTCCAACGCCCACCCAACGATCGGGCGCACCAACAGCATCGTGAACATGAAAGCGGTGTACATACCACCGATCGCAAGCGCGTTGGCATCGAGAGCCCGAGCATACGTCGGAAGGCCGAAGTTGATGAATACGAAGGGAGCCGAACCTAGAAAAACCGGCAGCAGGTACGGCTTCGGACCACCGTCCGACATCCTCGGTAAGTGCCCTACGCCTCGCGCATATCAGGAAGTTGGTAGTTCTGACGCTCCAGATCCGCCCGCACCACCTTCTTGTCCATCTTGCCGGTCGACGTAAGCGGAATGCTCTCGACATACAACACGTCGTCGGGCAACTGCCATTTGGCGAAGGCGGTGCCGCAGTGATCCAAGATATCCTGTCGACCGACGTCCACGCCCTCCTGGAGCACCACGAGCGCGACCGGTCGCTCGTCCCACTTCGGATGTGGATGGGCAACGACGCAGGCTTGAGCGATGCCTTCCAACGCCACGATATGATTCTCGAGGTCAACGCTCGAAATCCACTCCCCGCCGCTCTTGACCAGATCTTTCGATCGGTCCGAAATGATCAAGTACTCTTCCGAGTCGATCTTGCCGACGTCTCCGGTGATCAACCAATCGCCGTGAAACTTGTCCGGTTGCGGATTGTTGAAGTACTCCGAGCAGATCCACGGTCCGCGCACCAATATTTCTCCCACGGCTTCGCCGTCGTGGGGTAGTCGGTTGAACTGTTCATCGAAAATATCCAGTTCGAGCCCGGGCATGAGTTGCCCGGCCTTCGCGACATTCTCGAACTGTTCGTCTTCGGAAAGACCGATCTGACTGCGTTTCATCACTCGTCTTGACAGGGTAGCCAACGGAGAGGTTTCGGTCATGCCCCAACCCTGAATCATCTCGACACCCAGCGCATCCCAATACCAACGAATGAGCGACGGTGGCGGCGCCGATCCGCCACACGTCAACCGTGCGAGCTTGGATAGATCGAATTGATCAGGGCTGGCTTCGTACAAACTTTTTATACCCTGCCAAATCGTTGGTACCCCGGAGGAAACGGTGGCGCCCTCTGAGGCCATCAGCTCTAACAATCGAGCCGGATCCATGAACCGATGCGGCATGACCTGTTTGCATCCGAGCATCAATGCCGACCAGGGGACACCCCAGCCCATGGCGTGAAACATCGGCACGATGCCGAGAATGGTATCGGTGGCGGACAATCCAATCGAATCGGTCATGCATTGCGTGAGCGTGTGCAAGTACTGTGAACGATGTTCGTACTCCACACCCTTTGGGTCGCCTGTCGTGCCGCTCGTGTAACAAAGACCGAGGGGCGAGTTTTCGTCTAGCTCGGGCCAGTCGTAGTCTGTCGGTTTGCCCGCAATGAAATCTTCATAGTCGACGGCGTTCGGCAACTCGGTCGACCATCCTTCGAAGCCCTCTTCGGTCGCCACCACCACGCGCTCAACGCTCGGCATGCTACTACCCAACGCTTCGAGCAACCCCAAGACATCGGCATCAACGATGATCAGTTTGTCTTGCGCATGATTGATGATGTATTCGAGGTCTTTCGGACCGAGGCGAATATTTAGGGTGTGCAGAACCGCGCCCATGCCTGCGCAGGCATGGTATGCCTCGAGATGCCGGGAACCGTTCCACATGAACGTGCCTACGCGATCTCCCGGTCGAATGCCAGCATCGGCAAGTGCGTGCGCCAACTGATGAGCCCGGTCCCGAGTTTGCTTGTACGTCTGGCGACGCACGCCGGTGGCCGTCGCGGTGACGATTTCTTCGTTGGGCGCGACCGTCGCACCTCGGTCGAGAATTCTCGACATCAACAA
>CBDTZM010000464.1:0-2507 GCA_965364915.1 uncultured Pseudomonadales bacterium
TGGGCGCCAACGGCATCGTTGGCGCCGGTGCACCAATTGCCATGGGGGCAGCTTTCTCCATCAAGTTCAAAAAACAGAACAACGTCGCCGTCTCGTTCTTCGGTGACGGCGCGAGCAACGAGGGTTCGTTTCACGAAGCGGCCAACATGGCCGCGCTCTTCAAGCTACCATGCATTTTCATTTGCGAGAACAACGGCTACGGAGAGTACACACCGCAGGCCAACCACCAAGCAATCGTCGACGTCGCCGACCGCGCACCCGGGTACGGTATGCCCGGCGTCGTGGTGGACGGCATGGATCCCATTGCAGTCTACGAGGCGGCCGGCGAGGCCATCAAACGTGCGCGTAGTGGCGACGGGCCCACCCTGCTCGAATGCAAAACCTATCGCTACTACGATCACGTCGGTGTGCGCGGCATGGGCTTGAGCTATCGCACCGACGAAGAAGTCGAACAATGGCGCAAGAAGGATCCCATCCCGAATTTCGAGGCACGCCTAGAAGAACAAGGCGTGCTTTCGGCCGCCGCGGCACAAGCCGTACACGATCAAGTTCGCGAAGACGTGCAAGCAGGTGTCGCGTTTGCCGAGTCGAGCCCAATGCCGGACCCATCGACGATCACCGACGACGTATACGCGTAAGGAGAAGGGATAATGGCTGAAGCACAAGAGCAACCCAGAGAACTACCTTACGTCTCGGCGATCACCGATGCTGTCCGCACGGTGTTGACGGAACAGCCCGATGCGTTCGTCGCCGGAGAAGACGTGGCGGGCGCCGGCGGTGTCTACGGCTACTACCGCGGGCTGCTCGACGAATTCGGACCCGATCGGATTTTCGATACACCGATCTCAGAAGAAGGTATCGTCGGCTTGGGCGTCGGCGCCGCGGCGACCGGATGTCGCCCCATCATCGACCTGATGTTCATGGATTTCATGGGCGAATGCATGGACGAGATCGCCAACCAACTCGCCAAGATGCGTTACATGTTCGGCGGACGTGCGACTTTACCCGTGACGCTACTAACCATGGGGGGCGCGGGCGCCAGCCTGGCCGCCCAACACAGCCAAAGCCTCGAGGCTTGGATCTGTCACCTACCCGGCCTGAAGGTCCTCATGCCGACCACGCCCTACGACGCCAAGGGTTTGATCATCGCGGCAGCCCGCGATGACAACCCGGTGATCGTCGTCCTCAACAAAATGTCTCTGGCGATAAAGGGACCCGTACCCGAAGAGTCATACGCGCTGCCTATCGGCGAAGCCAACATCGTACGTGAGGGGTCGAACTACACGATCGTTGCGCTCGGACGCATGGTGCACGAGGCTTTGAAGGCGGCCGAGATTCTCAAAGACTTCGGCATCGATGCCGAAGTCATCGATCCTCGATCCTTACAGCCGTTCGATACCGATACAGTCGTCGCATCGGTCAAGAAAACCCACCGCGCGCTGATCGTGCACGAAGCGGTGCGCTTTGGCGGTTTCGGCGGTGAGATAACGGCACAAATTCAAGAACTCGCGTTCGACTATCTCGATGCGCCCATCGCCCGTGTTGGCGCGCCGTTCTCGCCGGTACCGTTCAGCCCGGCGCTCGAACGCCATTACGTGCCGAATGCCGATCGCATTGTGGCCGAGGTGAAACGACAGCTGGCCCTGTAAAGACCTATGATCCATGGGTAGCATCGGCATCGTCGCCAATCCGGCGTCCGGCAAGGACATTCGCCGCCTTGTCGCGCGAGCGTCGGTTTTCGACAATCAGGAAAAACAAGCGATCGTACGCCGGGTACTGGTTGGCGCGACCGCCGCCGGTGCAACCGAAGTCGTGTATCTGAATGACGCCCATCGCATCGTCAGCGGTGCGATCGAAGAACACAGAGCCGCGATCACCGCAAAGGCGATTGATGCCACCCAGACCGGCACTGCGCTCGACACGATTTCCGCCGCGCGCGCTTTCAAGGAGCACGGTTGCTCCGTCGTGATCACCTTGGGCGGCGACGGTACCAACCGGGCCTTTGCGTTGGGCTGGTCCGATGCTCCGTTGATCCCGATATCGACCGGTACCAACAACGTATTTCCGACGCTCATTGAAGCAACCATCGCGGGCGCCGCCGCAGGGCTGGTCGCTGTCGGGCATTTCACCATCAGTGACATCGCTGAACGCCACAAAGTCATCAGGGTGACCGTCGACGACGAACGTGCGGATTTGGCATTGATCGACGCGGTTCTCAGCCGCGAGCGTTTCGTTGGCGCACGCGCACTATTGAATACCGAACTACTCGATACCGCATTGATAACCATCGCCGATCCTGCTGCCGTCGGCGTGACGTCCATCGGTGGACTGTTGCACCCTATCAACAACAGGGAAGACATGGGATTGCTGCTCAGGTTCGGCTCCGGCGCCGATACCATCTACGCCCCGATCGCGCCCGGGTATTACCAGCACGTAAACGTCGCCGAATACAGGCTGGTCAATTTCGTGGAAGAAATCGAGGTATCCGGACCGGGCGTGCTGGCCTT
>CBDTZM010000465.1:0-2494 GCA_965364915.1 uncultured Pseudomonadales bacterium
ACCAACTCTTCGATATAGGCCTGCACATCCTCGCGTTCTGCATAACCGGCATTGGCCGGACCGTACAACAACAAACCCACAACACCAAGAACGACAACTATGCGCATGATTTCCCTCATCAAATTAAGCTCGTTTTCCGTACCAAGCATACCCACTAACGCTTCCTACCAGGCCTTCTACCAAAACTTGTGGCTGCGGATCGACATGATAATGCCAAATCCGGCAAGCAGCGTGATCGCTGAAGTACCTCCGTAACTAACCAGCGGCAGCGGCACCCCAACGACGGGAAGTAAACCGGCTACCATGGCAATATTCACAAACAGATAGACAAAAAACACCAGGGTAAGTGCCCCGGCGAGCAAGCGGCCGAACGTATGTTGTGATTGCGAGGCGATGATGAGCCCCCTCCCAACGATCGCCATGTAGAGCAACAGCAGCCCAAGTATGCCGACAAATCCAAGCTCTTCGCCGATGACCGCGATGATGAAGTCGGTCTGGCTCTCGGGTAAGAATTCGAGGTGGCTCTGGGTGCCTTGAAAGAGACCCTTGCCTAACAAGCCGCCGGAACCGATGGCGGTGGTCGCTTGCATGGTGTTCCAACCAGCACCCAACGGGTCGCTTTCCGGATCGAAAAGCGTCAGTATTCGTTGGCGCTGGTACTCCTGCAGCACGTACCACACTGCCGGCGCCGCCGCCGCCATGGCGAGCACCGCATACAGCATCCACCGCCAATACACGCCGGCCAATAGGATCACCGTAAACCCTGCCGCCCCGACGAGAATTCCGGTACCAAGATCGGGTTGCTGCATGATGAGCGCAGCGGGCAGTGCAATGAGCAGCAACGCGACGGCAATATCTTTGAACGACGGGGGTAACGACCGCTCGTGAAAGTACCAAGCTATCACCATCGGTACGGCGATCTTCATGAGTTCAGATGGTTGAAAGCGCGGCAAGCCGGGTATCTCCAGCCAGCGCTGAGAGCCTTTGACCTTCACGCCGACAACCAGCACCGCGATCAACAACCCCAGTCCAAGCAGGTAGAGCAGCGGCGCCCAACGCAGATAGAAGCGCGGTTGCAACTGTGCCGCCAACACCAGCGCAGCGAACGCGAGTGTCATGCGAATCGCTTGCGCAGAGAAGATGTTGGAATCTTGATTGATCGCGCTATACAGAATGACCAAGCCGTAGCTCACGACGCCCAGTAAGAGCACCATCAATATCGGATCTATGTGCATCATGCGCAAGCTTTGGCTTGCGCGTAAGCCGGCGCTCTGCGGCAAACTGCGAATGAAGTCCTGGTTGCTCATCGGCGCGAGCGTCTGCCAGCGACGCCTGCCAACTGTGGCAATAGATGAGCATCCAGCACCTCGCGTGCGATCGGTGCGGCAACGGAACTGCCGCCTCCACCGTTCTCGACAAGCACCGAGACGGCTATCACCGGTTCGTCCGCGGGCGCGAACGCAATGAACCACGCGTGCTTGCGGCTATACTCGTCCAACTCTTCCTCGTCGTACTCTTCTCCTTGCCGAATTTCAACGACTTGAGTGGTACCCGACTTGCCAGCCATGCGATAGCCGATGCCCCTGCCGATGTAGGCCCAAGCCGTACCGTTTTGTCGATAGCCTTTGTTGCCTCGATGAACCACATCCTCCATGGCATCAATCAACCACTCCCAGTCGTCGGCCGTCGGTCCTTGTACTCGCGGCAAGGGCCGTGGTGGATCCACCTCGGACAACGGGCGATCACTGGCGAGCAACATCCTGGGTCTGACCCATTTGCCTCGATTGGCAATGACCGAAGCAACGGTGGCCAACTGCAACGGCGTCACGAGCAGGTCGCCTTGACCGATACCCATGTTGACGTTGTCTCCCGGATACCAAACCTCGCCTTTGGCACCACGCTTCCAAATCGGATCCGGTAGCAACCCGCTGCTGGCGCCCGCAACATCGACGGACATAACCTGCCCATAGCCAAACTGCGAAGCGAAGTCGGTCAGCTGATCGATGTGCAAACGCGATGCGAGATTGTAGAAAAACACATTCGAAGACCGGTAGATGGCGCGGTGGAGGTTGACGATGCCCTGCCCACCGGAATTGTTCACCGTCCAACTCCAATCGCGGTACTCGCGTTCTTGATTCGGCAGCTTGAACCACCCTTGATCATCTATCTCTTCATCCCACGTCACCACGTCGTAGGTTAGGCCGGCAAGCGCCACAATGGGTTTGAAGGTAGAACCCGGCGCATATTGACCGTTGATTGCCCTGTTGAACAACGGCGTGTCGCGAGACGAGATCAGCTCTTGGTATCTTGCGTTGCTGATACCCGTCACGAAGAGATTGGGGTCGTACCCGGGATTACTCACCATGGCCAAAATACCCCCGGAGCGAGTGTCCAGCGCAACGATCGCGCCACGTCGCTCGCCAAGCGCACCGCGCGCCGCGATCTGCAACCGGCTGTCGATGTGCAGACTTAAGTTCTGCCCCGCCTGTGGCGG
>CBDTZM010000466.1:0-2491 GCA_965364915.1 uncultured Pseudomonadales bacterium
AGTCCGACCTGCCGTTGCGGGTCGCCTGGCCAGCGTCGCGATTGCCGACGCCATCCGTCAAGGCATTGAGCGCGCAGCGCGTTGTCTTGCCTGCTACGGGGCTCAGGCGCACTAGCAGCGTGCTTAGTCTTCGAGACCGCCCATACACATGTACTTGAGTTCCAAGTATTCATCCATGCCGTACTTGGACCCTTCGCGGCCGTTACCCGACTCTTTCATGCCACCGAACGGTGCCGCTTCGTTGGATACGAGGCCTTCGTTGATGCCGACGATGCCGTAGTCGATAGCCTCGGCAACTCGCCAGATGCGTCCGATGTCGCGCGAGTAGAAATACGCGGCCAAACCGAACTCGGTATCGTTAGCCATTTCGATGGCTTCTTGCTCCGTCTCGAATTTGATCAGCGGCGCGACGGGGCCAAAAATTTCCTCCCGAAACACCCGCATCTTCGGCACCACACCGGTCAATACCGTCGGTTCGACAAAGCACTCACCGTTGACCGCGCGTTTTCCGCCAACCACCACTTGCGCGCCATGCTCCACGGCTTCGTCCACCATGCCGAGCACACTGTTCGCCGCATCGAGATCGATGAGCGGGCCAATGGTCGTATCCTCTTGCATGCCGTCGCCCACCTTGAACTCGCTGACCACTTCAGCGAGACGCTCGGCGAACGCATCGTAAATACCTGCCTGAACCAGAAATCGATTCGCGCACACGCAGGTTTGCCCGGCATTGCGGTACTTGGAGATCACCGCTCCCGTTACCGCAGCATCGAGATCGGCGTCGTCAAACACGATGAATGGCGCGTTGCCGCCGAGTTCCATGGACGTGCGCTTGACCGTCGCCGCACACTGTTCGATGAGCGCCTTACCGACCTCCGTCGATCCGGTAAACGTCAGCTTGCGCACCGTGGGATTGCTCGTGAATTCCGCACCGATCTCTGCCGTCTTGCCCGCCAAAATGTTGATGACCCCGGCAGGAATTTCGGCTCGAAGCGCCAGTTCGGCAATGGCCAAGGCTGAGAGCGGCGTCGAGTTGGCCGGCTTGCACACGACGGTACAGCCGGTGGCAAGCGCCGGTGCAATCTTGCGCGTGAGCATGGCGTTCGGGAAGTTCCATGGGGTGATGCAAGCCACCACGCCCACCGGCTGTTTGATCGTGACGATGCGTTTGTCGTTCGCAGGTCCTGGAATGGTGTCGCCATACACCCGCTTCGCTTCTTCGGAAAACCATTCGACGAAGTTGGCGCCGTACGCGATCTCGCCACGGGATTCACTCAAGGGCTTGCCCTGCTCCGCCGTCATAATCCGAGCAAGATCCTCCTGATGCTGCATCATCAGATCGAACCAGCGCCGCAGCGCTTGCGATCGTTCTTTGGCGGTGCGCCGTCGCCATAGCAAGTGGGCCCGCTGCGCCGCCTCGATCGCGCGCGCTGCTTCGGCCTGGCCGCAACGCGCCACCTCGGCAATGACTTCGCCGTTGGCGGGATTGACGATGGGTGTCGTGGCGCCGCCGTCGGCGCTTACCCACTCTCCGTCGATGAAGGCATCGGTTTTGAGCAGCGTCGCATCATCCAAATTCATTTTTCCATCCTTAGTGCCTGGCAAACAACGCGTCGCACCCCGTACCCTCCAACATGCCGTCGACAAAAGCTCGATCCTCACCGTCGAGGCGTGCATATTCTTGTCGCAACCACTGCAGGCATTTCGCCTGGTACGGGAACGGTGGCTGGGTCCAAGGGCGTCCGTCGATTTCGGTTTCCACTTGGTCGGCGCCCGCCTCTACCGCTTGCGCGTTGGCCAACAACACGGGCGCATAGACGTAGCCAACCTCGTTCAATAACGCCCGCAACGTCGCCGGCACGTTATCGCGTCCAATCCAATCCTCATCCGTTGGTGTTAGGCCGGACAAGTCCTCGACCACGCCGACCCAAGCGTAAACCTGCGGCGCCACATCCAGCGTTAGGCGCATCGGCGTTGGATCGAACGCCGTCAACTGGGTGAGTTGACCGAAGATCGCAAAATCGGCGGCGCCAGGACGGTTGCCCAAGACAAACGGACCGTTGCGGATATGCGCATCGAACAGTTTGAGGAATCGCACGTATGCACCTTCGATGGTCGGCGCCGTCGTGTCGTTGCTTCCAACAACGTAGAGCCGGCTGATCTGCCTTTCGCGAATGAACGCCGACATCTTCGCTATATCCTGGTCGCCGCCGGTCAGGTTGCGCCATCGCGGCAGGATCTCACCACCTCGTTCAATATCGTCTTCGTAATACCACCGATAGTGGAACATGGCTTTCGTCAGCCATTCGTCGCCGTAGTCTTCCAGCAGGTAATCGATGAAGGCGATGCCCGGATCGGTGGGGATGACCGAGCGGTTGAGGGACAGCGCCTCCAAGCGGCGAATGATGGGCGTGGAATCCACCACCGCCTCGAACTCGTCGTTATCATCGAGGAAATAGAAGGTCGGCAAGAGCTGCACCTTGGCTTCGGG
>CBDTZM010000467.1:0-2491 GCA_965364915.1 uncultured Pseudomonadales bacterium
GATACCAGCGAGATTTTGGTAGCGATGAAGTCATAGTACTTGCCGTTCGCTTGCCCGTAGCGGATGCACACACAGAAGCACGCATGGCTGCGTTGATGCGGCTTAGTGCTGACGTCGAACAGATGACAGGCGTGGCAGTTGTGCAATCACTCGCATCGTTACCGGCGTTCGATGAAGACGATGCCTTTCTCGATGCCGAGATAGAGCGGTTCACCGACTTGTTCGTCGATGCTTCAGGTTCCACGTACAAGCTGCTGGTCACCATGGAACATCGAGACGATCTGGAGTCGATACGCCCGGCGCTCTTTTTGGCCATCGATGCGGCCAGTCGCTACGCATTCCCCGACAACACTGGAATTTGGATGGCGGGCACGGGTGTCGTCCTCAATGCGTTGAACGACACGACGATTGCCGAGAGCGCCGTCTTCTTGCCCCTCTCATATGGCTTGATTCTCACCTTGTTAGGCTATCTCACACGTAGCTGGCGGTGGACGGGCTTGGCATGCGTGGTTCTAACCGGTGCGAACGTTGGCATGTTTGGCCTGATGGGCTTAATGGAGAGACCCATCACGATGATCACGATGGCATTACCGCCGATCGCCTTGGTCGTGACCATTTGCAGCGTTTTACATCTGCAACGCGGGTCGAGCAACTTTGCCGACACGCTCAAGCCGGTGATCTTCAGCGGATTGACAACCGCGGCCGGCTTTTTCAGCTTGTCGGCCGCAGATATGGCAATCACTCGCGACTACGGATTGTTCGCCGGTGTCGTTATTCTGCTGTCTCTGGCCTTAACCGTTGGCGGCGCTTGTTTCATGCGGGGTTGTGATCGGGTCGGAGATAGCGGAGCGACACGACCTGCCGATCGACTGGGAGGCTTCCTCGAAAGTTCGATCACCCGTGTAATGCGGCACCGACGAGTGGTCCTCGCCGGCTACCTCGGCCTCGTGGGATTCGCCGCTTTCCAGATCGCGAACCTAAACGTAGATACCCATTCAATCGGGTTTTTATCCTCTGAGCACCGGGCGCGGAGCGATAGCGACGACATCGAGGCGACGTTCGGACCCTATATACCTCTCGAGTTCGTCTTGCATCTCGGGACACCGACAGATGCATCTTCGGAACGCGTGCTAACTCGCATCTATGAACTACAGCAGCAGGTTACGCGGCGTGTAGCGTCATTAGGGGATAGTTTTTCGTATGTCGATGCGTTGGTGGCTGGAGAGATCATCGAAGAGTATGGCGCGGCAGCGGACGTTCACGGTATCGAGCCGAGTCGCTGGATAGACGAGCAGCGCACACGCATACGGATGAACTGGACGGTACCCATGGCGAGCGCCAACGAGTTGGCAAAGTTGAAGGACCAGATACTCGAAGCGGGTCGCGATGCGTTGCCCTCGGGGATGACACTGACAGCGACGGGTTATCTACCGTTGTACAGCCGTTTGATCGATCGGGTTGTGACGGATCAAGTTCAGAGTCTGAGCATTGCGCTGATAGTGGTGTTTGCGTTGATCGCATTGTTGATGCGCGACGTTCGCATGTGCATCGTCGCCGTCGCGATCAATGTGTTGCCCATCGTATTGCTGTTGGCGAGCATGGCGCTGCTGGAGATCCCGCTCGACATCGCAACGGTTACAGTCGCGCCCGCCATGCTCGGCTTGATCGTCGATGACAGTATCCACTTGCTTTATCACTATCGGCGTCGAAGACACGAGGGCACAACACTCGATGCAGCGGTGCTGGCTAACGCTCGCACGGTTGGGCGCACGCTGGTAATGACGAGCTTCGTACTCGTCACCGGATTCGGAGTGCTTGGATTCAGTGCGATCAGCTCTATTTCGACCAACGGATTATTGATGGCGTGGACCGTAGTCCTGGCGTTGGTTTCAGATTTGTTCCTGCTACCGGCAGTGGCTGCCTTGCTCGAGCCGAAAGGCACCTCCAGAAACCTGCAGTTCCTGGTTAGGCGCGGCGTGAGCCGCGATTCCAGTGCGGCCGGCATGGATACCGCGCCAGGGGCTTATGAAACAGACAGTCTTGCGGCAGGGACGCCAAGTAAGAAATATCTAACCCGAAGGTGAGGCCAGCCTGTGTTGTTGGCGATGGTTTCGGTCTACGATAGATCAAGAATTAGGAGAGGTGCCGGAGCTGGCCGAACGGGCTTGACTCGAAATCAAGAGTACGGGTAACCGTACCGTGGGTTCGAATCCCACCCTCTCCGCCATCTTACCTGGGGCGCATTCCGTTAGGCCTCGTCGCCGGAATTCTCAGGTGCATCGATGGCTGATCCTCGAAAATAGCAGAATGCTCCGGCAGCCAACAACGTTGGCGGTCCAAACGTGAGTAACGCGTAGACATCGTCCAATACAAAGGGGGTTGCAATGACCAGCAACGCTGCATAGGCCAACAAATGTTTCGTTTGGCAATAGCCAAGGTACCGAAGTACGAGATACCCGGGCGTGCCAAAGAGTAGCGCCATCACGTACGA
>CBDTZM010000468.1:0-2482 GCA_965364915.1 uncultured Pseudomonadales bacterium
GCGATCTGTCGACACCTCATAGCGCTATTGGAGGGCGAGCCCGGACGCAACTCGGAAAAGCAAGATCGACGGCATTGACCGACATCCTGAGCGCTATGAGTTAGTCGTCGCTTGTGCAGACGTAAAAATAGACACCGTTCAATGTGAATTCTTCGCTTGTAGTACGCCTGTAGATCCCTAATATCGCCCCATCTAGAACGTCGGACATGGAATTCCATGATCAAGAAGTGCCTGTTTCCGGTGGCTGGCTACGGCACGCGGTTTCTACCGGCGACGAAAGCCATGCCCAAGGAAATT
The DNA here is from genome assembly GCA_965364915.1 of uncultured Pseudomonadales bacterium. Lineage (GTDB taxonomy): Bacteria > Pseudomonadota > Gammaproteobacteria > Pseudomonadales > Azotimanducaceae > Azophilus. The sequence continues at coordinate 298 of CBDTZM010000468.1, forward strand.
CTGCCGATACTCGACAAGCCCCTCGTGCAGTACGGCGTTGAAGAAGCGCTCGAAGCGGGTCTGACCGAAATCGGCTTCGTGACGGGTCGCGGCAAGCGCGCAATCGAAGATCATTTCGACGTTAGCTACGAACTCGAGCATCAGATTCGAGGCAGCGGCAAAGAAAAGGCACTGGCCGGGATTCGCGAACTCATCGAAAGCTGTACATTTTCGTATACGCGCCAGATCACCATGCGCGGTTTGGGTCATGCCATCTTGACCGGGCGCACGGTCATAGGCGATGCACCGTTCGGTGTGGTGCTCGCGGACGATCTGTGTTTTGGGGCACAGCAGGGCGTACTCGCGCAAATGGTCGGCGTTTTCAAAGAACATCGTTGCAGCGTTGTGGCCATCCAGGAGGTTCCCGCGGCAGAAACCCACAAGTACGGCATCATCGAAGGCGAAAAACTTTCCGACGACACGTTCCGCATCACTGGCATGGTCGAGAAACCCGAACAAGGCAGTGCACCGAGCAACTTGGCCATCATCGGCCGGTACATACTCACGCCCGATATCTTCGATATCTTGGAAACGACCGACGCGGGCAAGGATGGTGAGGTGCAGATCACCGATGCGCTGATGCGGCAAGCTCAGGACGGCTGTGTGGTTGCCTACAAGTTCGCTGGGACACGATTCGATTGTGGCTCGGTCGAAGGGTTTGTGGATGCCACCAACTACTGCTACCAAAATCACTACACCTCGTAGGGTTGAAGATCGATTTATGTCGCTAGCCTTTGCCTTAGATCAGATCATGCAGCGCGGTTGGGAACCGATCGAATTGCCGGAACCCGTTGCGATCGACGAGTTACCCACGCCGGCGCTGGTGCTGAACGAAGCAGCGTTCGCCCGTAATCTACACCGTATGCAGAGTTTTCAAGACGCTCACGCGTTAGGCATTCGACCCCACGCCAAAACACACAAGTGCCCGATCGTCGCCAAACGTCAGCTCGACAACGGGGCGGTGGGCGTGTGTGCGGCAAAGCTGTCTGAAGCAGCCGTGCTCGTTGCTGCCGGTGTAGACGATGTGCTCGTTACGTCGCCCATCGTCTCGCCGGGCAAGTTGCGCGTACTCGCAGAACTGGCCGAGCGCGCCGCCGGCTTGAAGATCGTCGTTGACGGCGAGTTGGGCATGCAACGCCTGCTCGAGTCCGGCGCCCGTGTCGGTGTGCTCGTCGACATCGACGTGGCGATGGGGCGCACCGGTACGCGCGATCCCGAAAGCGCCGTGCGGTTGGCCGAGACCGCTGCACAATGTGACCAGCTCGAGTTCTTGGGCGTGCAACACTACGCGGGTCAGGTCATGCACGTGGACGGGTTTGAAGCACGCAAGGCCGCATCTATGGAGCTTTGGCCGGCGGTGGAAGCCGTGCTTGAAGAGCTGACCAAGCACGGGCTGGAAGCTTCGATCGTGACCGGCGGCGGTACCGGAACGTACAACATCGACTGTGATGTGCCGTTCGTGACGGATTTACAGGTTGGCAGCTATGTCTTCATGGATCACGAATACCGCTTGATAGGCGGGGCAACGAGTGAGCTATTCGACGATTTCGAGGTGTCGCTGAGCGTGGTGACCACGGCCATCAGCGAACCGGTGCCTGGTAGGGCGGTTACCGTGGACGGCGGGTTCAAGGTATTCGCTTCCGACACCGTCGAACCGCTGCCGATGGACCTTGCGGGTGCCAAGTTCCGCTTTGGCGGTGACGAACACGGCATCCTGATACTCGATAAAGGTGTGCAACAGCCGCTGCTTGGCGAGGTGCAAAGGTTTGTTACCCCACATTGCGATCCGACGGTCAATCTGCATGATCACTATTGGGTAGAGGATGAAGACGGTATGGTTCGAAGCATATGGCCGGTGACAGCGCGAGGCTGCTCGTGGTGATTCGGCTCGATAGGAGAGGTGTTGAGTGCTAGAGATTGTGCAGTCGGGCGGTTGGTTGATGGTGCCGATACTACTGTGCAGCGTCATCGCTGCCGCGATCAGTGTTGAACGACTTTGGACGCTACAACGCTCGCGTATCACGCCTAGAAACTTGCTCGCTCAAGTTTGGGGATCCCTCAAGAATGAGGAGTTCGATGCACCGAAACTCAGGGATCTGCGCGCATTGAATCCGCTTGGACAAGTATTTGCCGCCGGTATCGGCAA
>CBDTZM010000469.1:0-2481 GCA_965364915.1 uncultured Pseudomonadales bacterium
GGCATGATCGGTTCCCGCGAGCTCGCCCTAATGGCGGACGGGGCCACCCTCATCAACACTGCCCGCGGCGGACTCGTCGACCATGCCGCATTGGAGGCGGAACTCGTCTCCGGGCGGCTGTTCGCGATCATCGACACGACCGACCCGGAGGTGCTGCCGCGACACTCACCCTTGTATCAACTACCAAACGTGTTCCTCACCCCGCATATCGCTGGCTCGCTGGGTGCGGAAACTCAACGATTGTCCGATTTCATCGTTGCGGAGGTCGAGCGGTTCGCCAAGGGTGCCGCACTCAAGTATCTCGTTAAACGGGAACGTCTGGCGCACCTCGCTTGAGGTAAGCGTCGCGTAAAAATCGCAGTCAAAGCCGGCTCCTATAGAGCGGCCTTGGCAGCGATTCTGTTACGATTCTACCTGGAAAAACTGGCAGGCTTGATGACGCACCATGGCGGAGACATACCCCCTACTGCCACTCAAAAATACGGTCGTCTACCCGCAGATCGTAAGGCCCCTCGCGGTCGGGCGAGCTAAATCGCTTGCTGCCGTGAACGCCGGAGCCGAAGCGGGACGCCGGATCATTACGGTGGCGCAAAAACTTTCCAATCTCGAAGATCCGATCAGGGACGACCTCTATGACATAGGTACGATCTCGACGATCAACCGCATCGAGAAACGCGACAACGGCGCCCAGGTCATCGTACAAGGCATGGAACGCGTGCGCCTCGGCCAACCCACCGACGAGCGACACTACATCGAGATCGAGTACGAACGCCTACCAAAGCTCACCATGGATGCACTCGGCGACGACACCGCCCACGTCGATGCGCTGCTGCGCGAGAACCTGGAGCTGTCGCAACGCATCGCGCAGCTATATGAACCCGACAACGGCGATCAGATCTACCAAAGGCTCATAGGTTCGATCAACGACCCGATCACCCAGATGTACCGCATCGCCGATCTCGCCAACCTCACCCTCGAGCAGGAACAGGAGGTATTGTCCTGCGGCACGACCAAACAACTCATGCAGTCCGTGCACGAAATTCTGCGTCACGAGCTGCAAGTCACGGAATTGCGCCGGCAGATTGCCGAGCAAGCCCGGGGCGACATGGATCAGCAGCAGCGCGAACACGTGCTGCGCCAGCAGAAACGCGCCATCGAACAGGCATTGGGAGAACCCGATGACGATGAAGACATCGCCGAGCTGCGCGCCCAGCTGGATGAGGCAAAGCTTCCCGACACGGTCAAAGACGAGGTGGATCGGGAACTCAAACGACTGGGACGCATGTCGGCGAACGCGGCCGACTACCAGGTGGCACGCGCCTACCTAGAGCTCGTCGCCGAACTGCCGTGGCACGATATCACGCCGGACCAACTAGACCTGGCCCACGCCATGCAGGTGCTCGACGAAGATCACTATGGCCTGGAGGACGTCAAAGAGCGCATTCTAGAGTCGCTTGCGGTCATGCAGCTCAACCCGGATGCGAAGGCGCCCATCCTCTGTTTCGTAGGACCGCCAGGGGTCGGCAAGACCTCGCTTGGACAGTCCATTGCCCGCGCGATGGGTAGGAAGTTCGAACGGTTGAGCCTTGGAGGGCTGCACGACGAGGCAGAGCTGCGCGGTCACCGGCGCACTTACATCGGGGCAATGCCCGGACGCATTCTGCAAGGCGTGCGACGCGCAGGTGTTACCAATCCTATCCTCATGCTCGACGAGATCGACAAGCTCGGCCGAGATTTTCGGGGCGATCCCGCAGCAGCGCTCATGGAGATTCTCGATCCGGAGCAAAACAGAGAATTTCGCGACAACTACCTGAACCTGCCCTACGACTTGTCGAAGGTGTTGTTCATCACCACCGGCAACACCCTGGAAGGGATTCCGCGGCCACTGCTCGACCGCATGGAGGTTCTAGAGCTATCCGGCTACAGCGACATGGAGAAGCACGCCATCGCCCGGCGTTACCTGATTCCGCGGCAGCGCCAAGAGGCAGGATTGAACGAATCGCAACTCGACATCAACGACGAGGCATTGCAGAAACTCATTCGCCGCCACACGCGCGAAGCTGGCGTACGCGAGTTGGAACGCGTCATCGGACGAATCGCTCGAAAGCGTGCGCGACAAGTGGTCGAAGACCAGAACCCCAACAGCCCGATAGAGGCAGACTCGCTGGCCGAACTGTTGGGGCCGGAAAAATTTAGATCCGACAAGGGCCGTCACAACCTCACCCCCGGCGTGGCCGCGGGGCTTGCGTGGACCGAAGCGGGCGGCGACGTGTTGTATGTGGAAGCAGCGCTGACCCAGAAAGACGAGAAGGTGACGCTGACAGGACACCTGGGCCAAGTCATGCAAGAGTCTGCCAAGGCCGCGCGCAGCTACATCTGGTCGATCGCCGACGAGATCGGCATCGACCGCGCCAAGATCGAAGAGCGCGGCGTGCACATTCACGTACCCTCCGGCGCCGTGCCAAAAGACGGCCCGTCGGC
>CBDTZM010000470.1:0-2443 GCA_965364915.1 uncultured Pseudomonadales bacterium
GTGGTAGCGCCGCCCACAGCACGTAGGTCCACACCGTATCGCCTAATCCGCGGTACGCTGCCGACGCCACGTTCCAGGCCAGAAAGTAGGCGAGAAACCACCAACCGCCCGCGTGCCAGGCGCCGCTGAGACGGCGGTAGCCTTCGACTTGTTTGAGGTGCCAGCCGAGGCTAGCCACCGCAATCGGCCACGCCAGCCAGCCCAGGTCCGCAAACGCGGTGCTGCTCTGCCATCGGTCGAGCATGTCGAGGGTGAACAGCAGCATGAGCGGTAGTAGCAAGAAACCGGGCAGCAACCCTTCTTTCCAGTGCCAACGCTTGGCGATTATCGTCACGGCGATCGCCGAGAGGCTCGCGAACAGTACGGTTAGGTTTTCGTTGACGTTGTTGGCTTGAGCCGTGCCATAGCCGCTCGGCACGAAGCGTTGTAATTCATAGATTCCGCCGGCCAGCCACCAAAACACGCCGAATGGCAGATAGAGCCAACGCAAACCCACCTCGAGTTTGTGTAGCGCGTCGCGATTGGTCGATATGAGATACGCCACGTAGCCGCCCGCGAGACTCAACAGTGCAGCGCCCAGAAATGCGCTGTTCAAGAACAATGTCGGCGCAATGTTAGAGGGACCCTCGGCCATGAAGGCAACGGCCGCCGCAAGCACCATGAACAGACCAAAGGCGCGGGGTAGACGATGTTGCTGTCTGAGACCGACCCAGAACAATCCTGCGCCCTCGATGGCCCAGGTCGCGCCCGTGAACCGTTGGTTGTCGAACGCAAACGGTATGGCGAGGGTCGCAAAGACGACCCCCAGCGCAACGAACGATTGACCAAGAAGGTCGGAAAACGCGTCTTGGCGTTTCAACCACAGCGCGAGCAAGACGTAGGTTGCCGCTGCACCGAGCGCGGAGAACGCAAGCCCAAAGGGCATGTCTTGTACCATCGCCGCCTGCATAGCGAAGGCAATGATCGGGGTTCCAAACACCAGCGTACCGTCCACCACGCCGCGTAGTTCGACGTCTTTGCGTCGCGCAAACAAGACGCTAACGCCAAGGTAAAAGAGGAAGAACAGAATCAGGAACGGCTCGGTCGAGGCGAACAGTTCCGGCCGGTAGTACTCATAGCCCCAGGTTGCGCCGATGGCAAAGGTGAATACGAACCCCACCCAATTCAGCCAGCGCCAGAATTGGAACCAGGCCATCGCGAGAATTCCTGCGTTCAAAAGCGCGTAATAGGAAAACAGGGCGACATGGTTACCGGTGTCCGTCGACATCAAGACCGGCGCCATGAACCCACCGCTCATCGCAAAGATGGCAAGCGCCTGGGATTTTTGCAGTACTGCAAGCGCCGAAGATCCGACGACCAGCGCTACTAGCAGTCCGAGGCCCGCGGTGACGGGTACCAGTTCATACAACTGGGCCGAGGCGAAGATGGTGAGATACAGCAACCCGACGCCTGCGCCCTGGAGGATGAGACCGTAAGTGTCGGAGCGATGCCGCAACCGCCAGCCGACGACCGCCAGCACAATGCCGCCGAGGCCGGAGCCCGCCAGTCGCAACTCTACCGGTATAAGCGAGTGTTCGTAGGCGTAGTTCAGCAAGAACGCGACGCCGAAGAAAAGTACCACCACGCCGACCCGTACGACTAGATTGCCGGTGGTGAAGAAGGTTTTGATGCGCTCGATAAGTTCTTGAGCGAGCAATTCCACCGACGAAGGTTCGTGCGGCGGAAATAGCTCAGACCTAGGGGGGGATTCCCAACCGGTAGCAGCCGGTTGGGGTGCAGTGGGCTCAGGTGCGGCTGTCGGTTCCGAGCTTGGTGGTTCCGGGATTGGCTGAGCGGCGGCCGGTGTGCTGGAGGCGGATAGGCCGTTGATCGAAGCGACCTGTTTTTTGAGGAGTTCGAGATCTCGACCTTGGCGCCAAACGAGTGCGGCCACGTAGCCCAACGCGCCGCCAAAAAGAAATCCGACAAGGTCCTGTGTAAGCGCTCCTCCGATGATTGCGGCCACGAAGGCGATGACATAGTGCATGAAGCGCCCTCTTCACGTCACATAAGTGCCGCTAGCCTGCATGAGCGTCGACAACTAATCCAGATAAATCAGTCTCTTAAGGCTCCGCCTGTGATGTTATTCGCACAATTCGGTGGCCGTGCAGCCGGCCTCGTTGGTCATCAGTCCCGCAGGCCGATGGATTGTCGATCGCCGCGTTGTTCGATACCGTTGTCGTCTCGGTCGATAGGTTGGTGTGGCGCTTGATTAAGCAAACTAATAAGAACATTCCTGAAACCGTATCGTTGGCGATCTTGCTGCAGGTCGTGGCGTTGTGTGCGCAGGCCGCGTCGGTGGACCATGCGCGACTGGTTAGCGCCGATGAATCGCCTGGTAGCTGGCTGACGCATGGTCGAACCTACCGCGAAGCGCGCGAAAGTCCTCTCATTCAGATAACAC
>CBDTZM010000471.1:0-2442 GCA_965364915.1 uncultured Pseudomonadales bacterium
GACTTCCGCCGGCGCGACATGGCGGCGGGCGGGCAAGCGGCACCGTTGGTCCCACCGTTCCATGCGGAGATACTGGCTGCAACCGACGAATCGCGTGTCGTGCTGAACGTTGGGGGTATCAGCAACATCACGTGGTTACACCCCGGCCAGCCTGTCACCGGCTTCGACACCGGGCCGGGCAATGCAATGTTGGACGCATGGGTGGAGCAACACCTGGGTACGCCCTACGATGACGGCGGCGCCTGGTCGGCTAGCGGCACGGTCGTGCCGGCACTGTTGAAGGCATGTGTCGCCGATCCCTACCTCGGCCAGCCCCCGCCCAAAAGTACCGGCAAGGAGCACTACAATCTGACCTGGTTGCAACACCACCTGCCGAATGCGGCGCGGCCCCAAGACGTGCAACGCACGCTGGTCGAGTTCACCGCGCGCTCCATCATCGACGCGGTCAGTGCCTGGGCGGCCGACTGTCGTCGTCTGTTGGTTTGCGGAGGCGGACGACACAACCTGGTGTTGATGGACCGACTTACAGATCTCGCAGGCTTCCCGGTCGATACCACCGATGCATTCGGTTGGGACGGCGACGCCATCGAGGCGGCGGCGTTCGCCTGGCTAGCCCATCGGCGCCTCGAGCACCTCGCGGGCAATGCTCCCGGTGTTACCGGCGCACGAGGCGAGCGGGTTTTGGGTGGGGTTTACCTCGCCTAGATCGCGAAGGAGTTGCCACAGCCGCAAGTGGACGAGGCGTTCGGGTTGTTGACCACGAACTGTGAACCCTGCAGGCTTTCTTTGTAGTCGACTTCAGCACCAAGTAGATATTGATAGCTCAACGCGTCGACGACCATGGTTACGCCACTGCGTTCGACGATAGCGTCATCGTCGCTCGTCGCTTCGTCAAACGTGAACCCATAGGAAAAACCGCTGCAACCCCCGCCGGTAACGAACACCCGTAGCTTGAGGTCGGCAGCACCCTCTTCTTCGATGAGTTGCCGTACCTTGTCTGCTGCGTCTTCTGAAAAGCCTATCTCAGCTTGCATACTGTTTTACTGCTAGCGCTAGGAATCGGCGATTATAGCGCGATCGCGGCGAAATGCCGCCCGGCTAGATCTGGTTCTGAAGATCGGTGTCGTCTATATCCGCAGGAAACTGGTGTACTTCAGCGCTCGGATCGTCTCTGTGGACCATCTGGCCATCGACCATCGCGCCGAGTTGCATCTCGATGAGCTTGTAGTAGACGTTGCCCGAAACCTTCGCCTTGGTCGCGAGCTCAACTCGCTTACCTGCGAAGACGTTACCTTCGACGGAGCCATTGATCACGACATTGGGTACGCGAATCTCGCCGTTGACAGAGCCTTCTTCGCTCACCACCAGGGTGGCATCACCGTCTTCCTCTGCAATGATGTTGCCCTTCACGCGTCCGTTGATATAGAGCTGGTCGGAAAACCGAACATCGCCCTCAACCTCCGTGTTGGCGGCGATCAGCGTTACACCCTTATCAAGCTTCGTCTTTGCCATCGATGAGCTACCTTTCATCTTCTCGACCTATCATCTTAGTCCTGTTTTACGGACCATTCGAACGTTTGCTGCAGGTCGTTTGCACGGTTGCCTTGCTGTACGACCGTCACGACCACCCGTTCCGGCTGAAACCCTTCTGGCAGGGCGATCAGACCGGACAGGTCCTGAAAATACCGGAACCTGAACTTTAGAGGATAGGTGTCAACATCGGCCAAATCTGTGAGGGACAGCACTTGCTCGCGCTTTTGTTGGCCGTTTTCGGCGTCATCCTGGAGCCCAATCACGTCCAAACGCACGTCTCCGCGTATCCAGCTGCGCCGGTCGGCAACCTGAGTGAGCAGCAGGTGGTAGTTGAATGGTTCGGACATCGCGCCGCCAAAAACTTCAAATTCGGCTATCTGCAGCCCTTTTGACAGCGATGAGGGCGCCATCAAGCTTTTGTAGAACGTCACTTCTTCCTCTAGCCCGCCAATCTCATCGCGAAGCGCCTTGATGTTGTCTTGCAACGTCGCCGACGCCTGTTGATCGACGTCTCGAACCAGCTCCGCGTCGATCAGCTGATTCCTCAAGCGTTCTACCTCGGCTTCGTCTGCGCGCTTCTGCTCTTCGAGCAACCCCAGGTAGGTTCGGTCGAGACCCGATTGATGCTGGCCTAACAAATAGCCCGAAAACACTGCCGCCAACCCGAGCAACGTCAAAACGGCCAGCATCGCCGTCCTACGTACCGGCGTGTGCGGAACAACCGTCATACGCCGATTGGCCTGGGCCCTACCGAGCATTCGTAACATGCAAGCTATCTACCATCGAACCTTGAATCAGGGCCGACTATACTAGAGCGCGAGTGTTGGCGCGTTAAGGCAACTCACACGCAACCACGGCGACTATCCCTAGAATTCTTTCGGCGGCAGCTGGCCAACGTTGAGGCATTGC
>CBDTZM010000472.1:0-2438 GCA_965364915.1 uncultured Pseudomonadales bacterium
GTGCCACCTGGAACAGCGTCAGTTCGCCCACCACCGGTGCCGTATCCGACGGATGGGGACATTCCAACCAATCGATGTAGAAGGGCACAAAGCCGCCGAGGTCGTGACCGCTGACACCCATAAGTTCCCACTCGAGAATCGTACCGTCAGGTTGTGCGCGCGAAGTACGGCGGATGAGACCCGCATCGAGCCCAACGCTGGTCGTGTGGTCTGCGACAGGTTGCAACGCGGCCACCCTGACCGCCCAGTGCAATGGCAATTCCGAATCGAGATCGGCTAGCGCCGCACCAAAACCGTCATCCAAATTTTGTTCGGGGTCTGGCGCTATGATTTCCAGGTAACGACCGTTGCCAAAGGAAACCAGGGCGTTGCGCGTTCCGAGCCCGACATGCCGACCACCGTCTACGGGCGCGACCCCGGTGTCGTCTTGAAATCGTTGTTTGGCTGCGTCGAGGTCCGGCGCGGCGATGACGAGATGGTCGAGTTGGTTCATGCTTGTCACTCTGCGTTGGAATCGAAGGTGCGCCGCCTTTCTTTGGCGGTGGTGGGTAGAACGCTAACCTGGGATACCCCCCGTGGTCTAGTTTCGGTTGCTTCGGTCATGGCGTAGCATGCTAATCTGGACGTATGGGGTTGCAGTCGATATGAGCCGAATCGTCGTTGGTACGCTGTGCGTGCTTTCGCTCGCCGCCTGCAGCGAACCCTTCGCGACCATTCCCGGTGGCCAGTTGGCCGGAGAACTGGATGATGCGCCTGTCGCGTGGGATGGCGTTCCTAAAACGGTTCAGCTCGAGACCCGCCCGACCGATCCTTATTCGATCAATATCTGGAGCGTTGGTATTGGCTCCGATCTTTACGTAGCAACCGGTGCGAATGGCACCACGTGGAGTGGTTTCATCGCTGAGGATCGCTCGGTGAAGATAAGGCTTAGCCGTCGACTTTATCCCTTGCACGCCGCGCAGGTCGATGATCCGGCAGAGCGCGCGCGAGTAGCTGCCGCTTACTTGGCAAAGTACGACGTCGACGAGAACGATGGTTGGGTGGTGCAAGGGCTGATCTTCCGCCTCGATCGGCGATAGTTGCTGGAGAATCCGATGGGCTACCTGCTGGAAGGCATTCGAGTCATCGACGCCGCTTCGTTTCTTGCGGGACCGGGCGCGGCGACGGTCATGGCGGATTTCGGTGCCGATGTGATCAAGATCGAGCCGCCCGGCGGCGATGGCTATCGTGCTCTAGTCGGCAACTACCCCGTTGGCTACCACTGGCAACTGACATCGCGCAACAAACGCAGCTTGGCACTCGATCTCGCGACCGAAGACGGACAGGGGCTGCTGCACAAATTGGTAGAAGATGCCGACGTCATCCTCACGAACTTTCTGGACGACCAGTTACAGCGCTTCCAGATGACGTATGAGCAACTGAAGAGCATCAACCCTCGCCTCGTGTTCGCTCAGCTAACCGGATACGGCATGGCGGGCGCCGAGGTACAGCGCAAAGCATTCGATATTACGGCTTGGTGGGCACGTTCCGGCATGATGGATTTCGTACGCGATTCCGGACAGACGCCGCTCGCCGCGGCGCCGGGGATGGGCGACCACTCGACGGCGATGAGTATGTATGGTGCGATCATGACGGGACTGTTCCGGCGTGAACGAACCGGCGTTGGTTGTCATGTTTCAACGTCGCTCGTCGCCAACGGAGTTTGGGCGAACGGGATGGCGCTGCAAGGCGTGATCGCCGGGTTGGATCTTGGTGCCCACAAACAAGCCAAGGGTTGGTTCAACCCCTTTACCAGCACCTATCCGACAAGCGACGATCGTTACGTCGTGCTGGCCATCATCAACACCGGACGGGAATGGCCGCAGCTGGCGGAGGCACTTGGCCATCCGGAGTGGACGGCAGACGAACGCTTCTCGGACATGCGCGTTCTCATGAAGAATCGTCGGGAGCTGATCGCGCTGATCGGCGTCGAAACCGTGAAGGTCACGCAAGACGAGTTGATGGACATCTTCGATGCACACGACATTACGTGCGGCGTTGTTGCGCTTATGGGCGACGTGGTACACGACGCACAATTGATCGCGAATGACGTGATCGTCCCGACCAACGATCCGGGGGAGGATTACCGCTGGACGATTGCGAGCCCCATCGTGGTCGAGGAAGAGCGCAAACGAGCGCCATCCAGAGCGCCCGATGTCGGTGCCGACAGCGTCGCAGTCTTGCGGGAAGCCGGTTACTCCGACGACGCAATTCACAAGTTTCTCGAAAGTGGCGTTGTCGTAGCGCCGAAGGATTAAAGAGCGCACCGATGGCGATCAAGATTGGTATGCACGCCGGCCCCCAGGACTTGGCGATGGAAGACGTCAAAAAACTTTGGCGTGTTGGCGACGAGAACGGCTTCCACTGGATCTCGGTTTGGGACCACTTCTACGCGAATC
>CBDTZM010000473.1:0-2436 GCA_965364915.1 uncultured Pseudomonadales bacterium
AGCAACTGGGCACGAGCGCGAAAGCTCGTCTGGAAGTCCAGTTCGCCGCGCATGGCACGCGCCGTGATCGCGCTCACCGCTTCACCCACACCGTGCCGCGCCGCCAATTCGTCCATGACCTCGACATTGATCAGCGTCGAGTCCATGTCGAAGGCAACCAACCGCCGATTACGACGAAAAACGTTGTCCTCGTGCATACTGAAATCGAACGCCAGCGCGACCGATGCCTCCATCAGTTGCGCATTCAACGCTTGCGGTTCTCTCGACACGCCGCGCACACGCAGTTCCATGCAAACCTTCTCATCCGCATCCGTGCTGGCCAGCGGGATACGCCCAGACAGCCGCCGTACGGTGTCGATGTTGAGTCCGTGTCGATGGGTGAGCTTGCTCACTGCATGCAACGTCTCGTTGGCGCGACCCCGGGTCAGCAGGGTAATGATGTGACGCGGCTCGCCAGAACTGTCCGCCCAGTCACGATAACGTGCCTTCGTGACCGGCGTGAACCGCACGTTGGATCCGACTTCCTTGGCCATGGCCGCTAACGCCTTTTCGATACCTGCCACGTCCTCCTGCTTGGGTATGCGAACCAACAATCCGAGCGCTAGCTCTTCATGGATGACTGCCTGACCGATATCCAGAACCTGGGCTTGATAACTCGCCAGCGTGGATGTCAACATGGACATCAAGCCTGGCTTGTCTTCGCCGGAAACTGTTACCAATACGATTTCGCTAGCCAAACGCTCATCCTCCGCCGGGCAACAGCCGGGGGTATATTGGGAGACCTTCGAATTTGACGCTATCGTCTTGGTTCAAACTCGTCAAATCCGAACTCCTGGTGGCCGTGGCGGCGACGCTGCTCACCGCCGTCGCCCTGGCGGCGCTATGGCGCGACGACTCGAGCTGGCAAGCGCGCGAAACGAACGTCGGGGAAGGTGTCGCGGCGACCTTGGCGCAATCCAGTATCGATGCGTTGCTGCAACAGGACCGCTTGTATCTAGGGGTCCTCGCCAACCGGCTGACCGAGATCGAAATGGTGAGCGGTGCTGCGATCTACACGGTTGACGATGAAATGCTCGCCATGAGTGGCAAGCTCGTCGACGGCGATCAGTTCAGCCATCCCATCATCTTGGACGACACGGTCATCGGCTTCGCCCGCATCACCCTCGACCCGAGACCGCGTGGCCCGCAAGCCGACTGGCGCCGACGCCTTGCCAGTCTGCTGTTGCTCGGCGTCATCCCGTTCATGGTCGCCGCGTTCGCGCACAGCCGACGAGCGCCTAAGCCGGACCCGATCGAAACGTTCGAAAACGCCGCAACCCAGCCCCGGCAAGCCGAGCGCGCATGCGAGCGCGTTCACTACCTGCTGTTGGCGAATCTACACAACCAGCTGAGCATAGCCCCGCCTGCACGGCAGCAGGTGATGAACCAAAGTCTCGGCCTGGCGCGGCAAGTTGGCGAGATATACCAAGCGGATTGCCGCCTCGTACCCGGCAAAGGGTTGTTGATGGACTTCTATCCGGTCGACGGCGACGATCGCCCCTTTCAAGTCGTCTGCGCGGCGTTTCTTTTGGCGAATTGTCTAGCCGCGGTCTTACCCCAAGGAGAGTACCGGTTCGGCCTGCACAGTGTGGCGCTCTACGACGACGAAGATCCGGCAGATCACGTTGCGGTGTTGGAGGACACGACGCTGCTCGCAGCGTTGGGCAAACCGAACACGTTGGTCACCAGCGAGTCGTTCTTCGCCGCCATTGCGCGGCCCGAGCGGGTCACGGCAGAACTCTTGCAACATGCGATGGTGGAGGACCTGACCACGACCGGTCGACAATGCTGCTTGATCACGGACCTTGGGCAGATCCATCGAACATTGATCGCCAATCAGACGAGTCGGCTAGTCGCCGCCGTCGACGACTAGAGCATCAACTTTCTGAAAGCCTCGTGGCAGCTTGCGCCCGCGCCGGGCTCGTTCGCCAACGTAATTATCGAGGTCCTTGAACTTCATTCTGAGATAACGTTGACCTGCGAAGACGACGAGTTCATCGCTTTCCGTCAGCACGTTGATAGCGATCACGAACTCCTCGCGCGCCTTGAATGCCGCACTGGGCACGTTGATTAGCTTGTTGCCTTTGCCACGAGCGAGTTCGGGTACTTCAGACAACGGAAACACCAACAGCCGGCCTTGATTGGTCACGGCCGCCACATACTGCTCGGTTTCTAGATCAACCGGCACCGGCGGCAATGCCGAACCGCCTTTGGGCACGCTCAGACAAGCCTTACCGGCTTTGTTTTTCGTCACCATATCGGCAAGCGTACCGACAAAACCGTAACCCGCATCGGATGACAGCAATACCTTGGAGGCGGCGCCACCCAATGCCACGCCAACAAAACGTGTTTCCGCCGGGGGTTTCAACCGGCCGGTAAGGGGTTCGCCCTGGCTGC